>JBJESY010000328.1:0-1739 GCA_051883035.1 Anaerovoracaceae bacterium
ATTTGTCTATCTCACATTGTCGCCGACCGTCCGAAAGCGGATCGTAAAGCGGATTCCGAAGCCGAATCAACCAAACCGAAATATATGTATTTACAAATCATCAAAAATATGGTAAAAAAGTAACAGAAAGGTGGTGTAAATTTATGGATTTTAAGGAAATTACAGAAAAGCAAATGGATGCCGAGCGTTTTTTGCTGCAGTCCTTCAGAGAACGGTTCGAAAAATGTCCTCCGGGATACTTGACCTGCAAACCCGACCGCACCGGCCGCCCGCAGTATTACCATAAGCTTCCCGGGGATCCGAAGCCTCATTATCTGAACCGGACGATGACGCCGCTCATCCACGAACTGCAATATAAGCGCATTCTCCAGGAAAGCATCAAAAGGCTGGAGCAGAATCTGAAGGCACGTGAAAAATATCTGAAAGCCTATGCGCCCTTCGATTATGCCAGCATCTGCCGGAACCTGCCAAAAGCTTACCAGCACGCAAACATTCCTTATGAGGATACCGACCTGTGGACAACCCTGCAAGAAACCCTGCAGGAAACCATGCGGGGAACATCGCAGCAGACATTGCAGCCGAACGGAACACCTCGTTTTACCCAGTCCGAAAACCCCTATCGAAGAGACCTGCTGATCCATAAGACCACGTTTGGTCTGCTGACCCGGACGAAAGCCGAAGCCTCTGTCGCAGAACTTCTCTATGGAAGCGGGCTGTCATTCCACTATGAAAAGAAACTGATTCTGCAGGACGAAGACGGAACGCTAAAAACCCGGTATCCCGATTTTACCATTCCGATTGCACCCTGGCTGGACTATTATCTGGAATATGACGGCATGTTCCAGAAGGAAGCCTACCGAAAACGCCACGAGGAAACCATGCGGCTCTATCATCTCAACGGAATCTACCCGCCGAAAAACCTGATGATTCTTATGGAAGGCCCCGACGGTTCTTTCCACGCCGACAGCATATTGCAGGCCATCGAAGGGATTTTAGTTCCCCTCTGCAACAGGTATTCTTCCTATAGGCGCATCAGTGCGGCTTCGCAAAATCCACACCCCCGACCGTAACGGCATGTCCGAGGGGTTTCGGCGTTGGCGGATCGGCGTTGGCGGATTAGCGTTGGCGGATTGGCGTTGGCGGATTGGCAATAAAAAACACACTGGCATGCGTTTTTCACACTACCAGTGTGTGCAGCTTTCGCTTTCTCGCTCTTGCTTTCGCTTTCTCTCTTGCTCTCGCTTTCTCTCTGCCGCGCTCGCTTTCTCTCGCGCCCTACTCCGGAAAGATATTGATCACTTCCTGGGCAGCCACGGCAGCTTCCACCAGGCCGTCGATGTCCAGCGCTGCCTCAGACGCCAGGATCCGGTCCAGATGCGGCTTGGTGGACGGATGCTTCGGCAGGAACACCGTGCAGCAGTCCTCGTACGGCTGAATCGACGTCTCGAAAGTGCCGATCTCTTGCGCCTTGTCCATGATGTCCGTCTTATCCATGGCAATCAGCGGACGCATCACCGGCATGGAAACTGCGGAATCCGTCACCACCAGAGCCTCCGCTGTCTGACTGGCCACCTGCCCCAGGTTTTCACCGGTAATCAGCATCATGCACCCGGTATCCCGTGCGATCCGCTCGGCAATCCGCATCATGAACATCCGCACATGAATGGTCGTTTCCTCCTCCGGACAGTTTGCCACAATCTGCTCCTGAATCGGCAGCAGATTGACGCAATGCAGCTTGA
>JBJESY010000329.1:0-1736 GCA_051883035.1 Anaerovoracaceae bacterium
AGGTTCTGGGCAGAAAGAATCCGAGGGTCGGACTGGTGAATCTGGGGGCGGAAGCTGCCAAAGGATCTACCTTGACGAAGGCTGCCTACGACCTGCTGGAACACAGTGATATGAATTTCATCGGAAATGTGGAAGCCAGAGAAGTGCCGAAGGGTGCCTGCGATGTCATTGTGGCAGACGGATTTACGGGAAATGTGATTCTGAAGCTGACAGAGGGCCTGGCATGGAATATTCTGAAGCTGATTAAGAGCAAGTTTACCGATGGCGCCAAGGCCAAGCTGGGTGCTGCACTGCTGCTTGACAAGATGAAAGAATTGAAAAAAGAATTTGACTATTCAGAATATGGCGGCGCACCAATCCTGGGTGTAAAGGGGCCGATCGTGAAAATGCACGGCTCTTCCAGCGCAAACGCGGTGAAAAATACGATCATAAAGGGAATTCCTTTCGTAGAAGAACATGTTGTGGATACCATACAGAATTCTGTACTGGAAATTGAGGAGATAACACTCGGTGAATAAAAAAGAATTTGAAAAAATCATTGGATATACATTTCAGAACCCGGATTATCTGGAGCGGGCACTGACCCACAGTTCTTTTAACAAAGAGCAGAATACCCACCACAAGGATAATGAGCGTCTGGAGTTTCTGGGGGATGCGTTTTTCGACGCTATCGTCAGTGTGGAACTGTTTCAGCGTATGGGGCCGGCAACGGAAGGCAAACTGACCAAGACCCGGGCGCTGATCGTCTGTGAAAAATCACTGGCTCAGGTGGCGCGTACCCTGCACGTGGGACATTTCATCAATATGGGTCACGGTGAGGAAAGTGCCGGCGGCAGACAGAAAGATTCCATTCTGGCCGATGCCATGGAAGCCATCATCGGTGCCATGTTTCTGGACGGTGGATATGAAGCGGCAGAAAAGTTTGTCGTTCGCGTTTTTCGCGATACCATCGACAAAGCTGTCGGGGGAAAGCTGTTTTCTGACTATAAATCCGAGGTGCAGGAACTGCTGCAGAAGAAGGGAAGCAGTGTTACCATCACCTATGAAATCGACCGGGAAGAAGGTCCGGCGCATGATAAGACCTTCTTCGTTCATCTGGAATGCAACGGACAGATCCTTGGAAACGGCAGCGGAAAGAGCAAAAAGGAAGCCGAACAGAATGCTGCCAGAGAGGCACTGGAGAGAGGAGAACTGAATGTATTTTAAAAGGCTGGAAATGCATGGATTCAAGTCTTTCGCAGAGCCTGTGGTGATTGAATTTCATGAAGGTGTGACATGTATTGTAGGACCCAACGGCAGCGGAAAATCCAACATCAGCGATGCCATCCGATGGGTTCTGGGTGAACAAAGTCCCAAGATGCTGCGAGGCGGAAAGATGGAGGAAGTCATTTTCGCCGGCACAGCAAGCAGAAAATCAAGAGGTATGGCAGAAGTAACCCTTGTCATCGACAATACGACGGGGATTCTTCCCATAGACTATAACGAGGTCGCCATTACCCGGCGGATGTACCGTTCCGGAGAAAGCGAATACCTGATCAATAATAACCACTGCCGGCTCAGAGATATCAGAGAGCTGATCATGGATACGGGAATCGGTGTGGACGGATATTCTATCATCGGTCAGGGAAAAATAGCGGATATCGTCAGCAGCAAGCCGGAGAGCCGCAGAGAGATCTTCGAGGAAGCGGCCGGTGTGGTACTGTATAAGAGCAAAAAAGCAGAAGCAGAGCGGAAGC
>JBJESY010000330.1:0-8763 GCA_051883035.1 Anaerovoracaceae bacterium
GTCTTGATGTGATCAAAGAGGAGGATATTCCACAGATCATTTCCTGGGCCATGAAAGAGGCCAACCCGCTGTACCCGGTTCCGGTCATCTGGGGCAAAGAGGACTTCGAGAAGTGCATTGCGTCTGTACGTGGAAAATAGCATCAGATACAATCAATACATAAGAGTATAAAACGGAGCTTTAAAAAACAGAAAGCAGGCGAGCCGTTATGGCAAGCCTGCCTTTTTCATGCTTTTTGATTTTTGTCCTGCACGCAGTACTGTGCTTATTCTCTGTTCTGTGGAATGTCGGGAATGCCTGCGAATCCCTTTGCCAGCTCTTCATCGGTCGGGATGTAGTCGGACATTTCGCCGTCATTGAATTTCTGATATGCCACCAGGTCGAAGTAGCCGGTACCGGTGAGACCGAATACGATGGTCTTTTCTTCGCCGGTTTCCTTGCACTTCAGTGCTTCATCGATGGCAACCTTGATGGCGTGGCTGCTTTCCGGTGCAGGCAGAATGCCTTCTACTCTGGCAAACTGTTCCGCAGCTGCGAAGACTTCCGTCTGTTCTACTGCTCTTGCTTCCATATATCCGTCATGATACAGCTGAGACAGTGTGGAACTCATGCCGTGGAACCGGAGACCGCCTGCGTGGTTAGCAGATGGAATGAAACCACTGCCCAGGGTGTACATCTTTGACAGCGGACAAATCATGCCGGTATCACAGAAGTCGTACTTAAACTGACCGCGGGTGAAGCTCGGGCAGGATGCCGGCTCAACAGCGATGATTCTGTAGTCTGCTTCTCCTCTCAGCTTTTCCCCCATAAACGGTGCAATCAGTCCGCCCAGGTTGGAACCGCCGCCTGCACAGCCGATGATGATATCCGGCTTGATGCCGTATTTATCCAGAGCCACTTTGGTTTCCAGACCGATGATGGACTGGTGGAGCAGAACCTGATTCAGCACGCTGCCCAGTACGTATCTGTATCCTTCGTGGGTCGTAGCAACCTCAACCGCTTCAGAAATGGCGCATCCCAGGCTGCCTGTGGTTCCGGGATGTTCGGCCAGGATCTTCTTGCCAACTTCTGTGCTCATGGACGGAGATGGTGTTACATCTGCACCATAGGTTCGCATCACTTCACGGCGGAACGGCTTCTGCTCATAAGATACCTTTACCATGAACACCTTGCAGTCCAGGCCCAGATAGCTGCATGCCATGGACAGAGCAGTACCCCACTGACCTGCACCGGTCTCGGTGGTGACGCCCTTCAGCCCCTGCTTCTTGGCATAGTAGGCCTGGGCGATGGCAGAATTCAGCTTGTGGCTTCCGCTGGTATTGTTTCCTTCGAATTTATAGTAGATCTTCGCCGGTGTTCCCAGCTTTTCTTCCAGACAGTATGCACGAACCAGCGGTGCCGGACGGTACATTTTATAGAAGTCGCGGATCTCCTGCGGGATTTCAACGTATGCCGTCTCATCGTCCAGCTCCTGCTGGACCAGCTCTTCACAAAATACACCGGAAAGCTCTTCGGCAGTCATGGGCTGGCAGGTGCCCGGGTTCAGCAGCGGTGCAGGTTTCACCTTCATGTCGCTGCGCATATTGTACCATGCCTTCGGCATTTCTTCTTCACTCAAATAAATTTTGTAAGGGATTTTCTGTTCATTCATTGTTGTCATTGTCTTTTCCTCCATTTTTCTTTTCAATGAGTATGGGCCAGGCAATAAAAAAATCCTGTCCCTGAATCTGCTGGGACAGGATGAAATTCAACCTGCGGTGCCACCCGGCTTGACGCTTTCCGCGCCCTACTCATCGCGTACTATCATACGCAGCTCTTTGATCACGGAGGAGTTACTCCGTCTCCCCTACTTCCGCCTGCAAAATCTCTGCCTGCAGATCGTTTCGGCTCGCCCTCAGGAGCCCATTCCCCTCTATGGTGCATACCGCAATCCCACCGCCTGCGGCTCTCTGTGATGTCCTGTATAGAAAGTACTTACTCTCCTTCATCGGTTTACTGCATTATAGCACCTTAACGGGTTATTTGTCAACAAAAAAAATCAATTTTTTTATGTTTTTTTGTGATACTCCCACAATTCATATAGTCTGGTACTTTTCCAAAAGTCTTCTTGCACCCCTTTCCTTCATGGTGTAAAATATAAGATGGATGTTTGTCTTTTTTTCTGTGATGCTCAGACATGCACTGCGCAGACAGACAGATAAGGGAAAAGAGGTATTTTGAAAGAATGGAAGATTCGAAAGAAAAAAGCATAACTCCATCCCGTGGAAACCGGAACCGGATCCTGCTGCTGATCCTTCAGGGCGTGATTATCGGTATCGGCGGGATTCTCCCGGGTGTCAGCGGAGGTGTTCTCTGTGTCATATTCGGTCTGTATCAGCCTGTGATTGAGGTTTTATCAAATCCGATCACAAACCTGAAAAAGTACTGGAGGATTATTATTCCGGCGGGCATCGGTGTCGGGCTGGGATTTCTGGGCTGTGCCGGGCTGGTCAGCACTTTCATGGAGCGAAACAGCCAGGCGGCGATCTGCGTATTCATCGGCCTGATTATCGGCATGCTGCCGGATCTGTGGAAGGATGCCGGCCGGGAAGGCAGAAAAGGAGCTTCACTCCCCGCCCTGGTCATCAGTTTCCTGGTGTTCCTCGGCCTGCTGTTGTTTCTGCGCACCGGTATTTCCATGGAAATTACGCCAAGCACCGGCTGGTATGTATTCTGCGGCATTGCCTGGGGTCTTTCTATCGTGGTTCCGGGGCTTTCCTCCTCATCCATGCTGATTTTTTTCGGTCTTTACCAGCCCATGCTGGAAGGCATGGCAAGGCTTGATTTCAGCGTTCTGATTCCACTGGGAATCGGGGCCTGTCTCATTGTGTTTACACTGTCCAGAGCTGTGAATCGCTTCTTCGAGAAGCATTACGCTCTGGCGTCTCATATTATTTTAGGCATTGTCATCGCCACTACGGTGATGATTGTTCCAACGAAATTCTCCGGTACATACGGCTTGCTGATCTGTCTGGCATGCACGGCAGGCGGTGTACTGGCTGCAGCAGGCATTAACCGGCTCTGCAGCAGGATAGCAGAACAGCGAATGGCAGAAAATCAATAAGAACAGAGAGGTTCAATGTATGGAAAGAAGAATTGGAACAATTTCAAGAGGTCTTCGCGCACCGATTATCAAGGAAGGCGACGACCTGAAAAAGATCGTTGTAGATACCCTGCTGGAATGTGTGGAGAAGGGGGATTTTGAAATCGGCAGCAAGGATGTGCTGGCCGTGACGGAATCCATTCTGGCACGTTCCCAGGCAAACTACGCTACGACGGACCAGCTGGCCAGCGATGTGCGTGCCAAGCTGGGCGGAGAAACCGTCGGCGTTGTATTCCCGATTCTGAGCAGAAACCGGTTTGCAATCTGCCTGCGGGGCATCGCCAAGGGAGCGAAAAAGGTTGTGCTCATGCTCAGCTACCCAAGCGACGAGGTGGGAAACCATCTGCTTGATATGGATCTGCTGGATGCTGCCGGTGTGGATCCGTACACCGATCTGCTGACCCAGGCGGAGTTTGAGTCGAAATTCGGCAAGTCCCGCCACACATTTACCGGCATCGACTATGTCAACTACTACAAATCCCTGATCGAAGAGGAAGGTGCGGAAGCAGAAATCATTTTCTGCAATAATCCGCGGCGCATCGTGGATTTTGCGAAGAATGTGCTTTGTGCAGACATTCACACCCGTGCCAGAAGCAAACGCCTGATCAAAGCTGCCGGCGCAGACGTGGTCCTGGGTATGGACGACCTGCTCACCGCTCCGGTGGACGGTTCCGGATGCAACCCGGACTATGGTATCCTGGGTTCCAATAAGGCAACCGAAACGACCATCAAGCTGTTCCCGACCGGCTGCCAGGAATTCGTGGATGCAGTGCAGGAGGAAATCAAAGCCCGCACCGGTAAGACCGTTGAAGTCATGGTCTACGGAGATGGTGCATTCAAAGACCCTGTGGGCAAGATCTGGGAGCTGGCAGACCCTGTGGTTTCTCCTGGCTACACCAGCGGCCTCATCGGCCAGCCCAACGAACTGAAGCTGAAATATCTGGCAGATAATGACTTCGCAGATCTGCGGGGTGATGATCTCAAACACGCCATTGAAGCGGCCATCAAAACCAAGGATGCAGATCTGACCGGCCAGATGGCGACGGAAGGGACGACCCCGAGACGGCTGACGGACCTGCTGGGCTCCCTCTGCGACCTGACTTCCGGTTCCGGAGACAAGGGCACGCCGTTCATTTATATTCAGGGATATTTCGATAACTATACCGACTAAAACGATACCGACGAAGGAGATTTTATCATGTTAAAAATTCCATGCACGCAAAAAATTGATCATATGTCCGCTTCCAATCCGCCAGCAGCACGCTGTAAGGATGGGGATACTGTCATCTTTGAAACGATGGATTGCTATGACGGGGCGGTTACCTGCGAAGGCATCCGCGACTGGGAAGGTAAGAAGCAGGGAAAATACATGGCCAACCCTGCCACCGGCCCGCTGTTCGTAGAGGGCGCCATGCCCGGTGATGCGCTGGCTGTGGAGATCCTCGATATCCAGACCCGCGGTTGGGGTGCAATGGGTACCGGTTTCGGCGAAAATGCTTTCATCAACTACGACGGTGAATATGAGATGCGTGCGTTCAACTATGAGGACGGCTTCGTGAAGATTGGCGGCAAGCAGATCCCGGTAGACCATATGATCGGCGTCATCGGCGTGGCCCCTGCAGGTGAGCCGGTTCCGACGGTTACACCGGATTCCCACGGCGGCAACATGGACTGCAACCGTATCGTCGTCGGTTCCAAAATTCTGTTCCCGGTGGCTGCAGAAGGCGGGCTTCTGGCCATGGGTGATCTGCATGCGCTGATGGGCGATGGAGAGGTCTTCGAATATGGGCTGGAAACTGCCGGCGAAGTGACCGTCCGGGTCAGTGTGGTGAAAAACGCCATGAAGGAGCTGGCTATCAAACAACCGACCCTGTATCAGGGCGGCCGGGTCATGACTGTTGCGTCCGGCAAAACATACGACGACGCAGTTCGTCTGGCTCTGGAGGCTATGTACGAATATCTGCTGGCTCACGGCTGGGACAAGGTGGAAGCCGGCATGCTCATGAGCATGAAGTGTGATCTGGCCATCTGTCAGATCGTCGATCCGCAGATCACGGTCCGGGCCATGCTGGATGAAAATCTGATTTAGGAAAGTGCTTTCGCCTGTTTTGTATTGACTTTAATAAAAAAAACATTTATAATGAATCTAACTAGAAACCCTGTCAATTCGAAGCCCTGCGTTCCACGCGGGAGATTTGTAGATGCGATGGGGTTTTCTGTTAAAACTCTTTTCTGCACCCTTGATAACTTTCAGGAATAAAAGACCAATGCCTGTACGGCTGCCACCATAGTTTCGTCCTGTCATCTGAAAATCCTGTAGAGATTCCAATATTGAAATTAGGATATATCGCCCTGATTCTTTTGTTGATTTCTTTGTATAGTTTTTCTTTTGCTATTGTCCTCTTTCCTCTCCGCCCTGTCTCAGGATTTTTGACTTCATTCTCTTTATTTAGCTTAAACTGGATTGCACCCAAGATAATATCCATTCCCTGCAAAATTACATGCTTTTTAGAGTCTACGTCAGTTATGTCCTCTTCCCGAATTACAATTCCAGCCCTCTTAAATTCTTCTATATTCTGTATCTGATAGATATACTTTTTGAACAGTGCATTTTGTTCATTTGTATTTGGAAGCTTATCAAAATATGTACGTAAATATACCTTTCCTTCCCCTGAATTGCAGTATGTCAGCCCAAAGGCATGTTTGATGAATTGATAATATAGCAAATAAAATCCATTCAGTTCTTGGTAATGATTTAGTCTTGCAGGCTCAAATTCATTTTTTCGGAACATAATTCGGAGTTTTATTTTCCCTTCTGCAATTAGCTGAAAATACAAATTTATAAATTCAATATATTTTTCCAGATACTGCTCTGTGACTTTGGTCCATTTTATTTCATTATAGAGATTCAATTCCTCTTTCTTGCAGTTTAATTTTTCTGAAATGCTCTCAAAATCTTTGCTATCAACAAGTGCTCCACCGTAAAAGTTACTATAATATTTTCCTTTTGCAACAGATTCATCACAGTAAATGATATACGTCTTTTCTCCCATGTTCCCCTCAGTCCTAAATATTATGTGTTTTATTAGCCACATTATATCATCTGTGAACATATGTTTTCAACCTGAACCGTGATTCATTTCGAATTTATCTCTGCTACTTTGTCACCCGGAAGGTGATTGCTCCGGTCGCAGGATCCATGGCGTCGACGATGGCAAGGGACTCCAGCTGATAGCCAAGATTGCGGATGATCTTGCCGCCGTTCTGAAACCCTTTTTCCACGGCGATACCGATGCCCTCCACGGTTCCCCCTGCCTGCTGGACGATGGAAATCAGGCCCTGCAGGGCGCAGCCGTTGGCCAGGAAATCGTCAATAATCAGCACATGGTCCTCCGGACCTAAAAAATCTTTGGACACGATGACCTGATTCACATTTTTGTGGGTAAAGGATTCCACCTCTGCCACATAAACGTCTCCTGCAATGTTTATGCTCCTGGACTTCTTGGCGAAAACCACCGGCACACCGAAATGCCGCGCGGCAATGCAGGCGATGCCGATGCCGGATGCCTCGATGGTGAGGATTTTGTTAATTGGTCTGTCGGCAAACCGTGACTTCCATTCTGCACCCATCTGGTCGAACAGACCGATATCCATCTGATGATTCAGGAAGCTGTCCACCTTCAGCACGTTTCCTTCCCGCACAATGCCGTCTTTCTGTATTCTTTCTTCTAAAAAGTTCATTGCAATTTCCTTCCCGTCGTTGTCCATTTTTTCCTTGTGTGAAAAGGAGCAGCCGTCGAGACTGCTCCTTCTGTATTATGATTGTTTCTTTGTACGTACTTTATTTTCCGGCAAGGTATGCATCAATGCTGGCTGCAGCTTTCTTTCCTGCACCCATGGCCTTGATTACAGTAGCAGCACCGGTTACCGCATCGCCGCCGGCAAAGATGCCTTCGCGGTTGGTAGCAGCCGCATCGTCTGTGCCGATTCCGCCCTTCTTATTGGCTTCCAGCTTTTCGGTGGTATCCAGAATCAGGGTATTCAGCTTAGTACCGATGGACATAATAACCATATCCACAGGGATCACATGGTTTGAGCCTTCCACAACGACCGGTTTTCTTCTTCCGGATGCATCCGGTTCTCCCAGTTCCATGCTGACGCATTCAATACCGGTTACCACGCCGTTTTCATCGCCTTTGATCTCTACCGGGTTGGTCAGCAGCTTGAAGACGATGCCTTCTTCCATGGCATGGTGCACTTCTTCTGCTCTTGCAGGCAGTTCGTCCATGCTGCGGCGGTAGATGATATATACTTCGCTGGCGCCCATACGCTTCGCGCAGCGTGCTGCGTCCATTGCTACGTTTCCGCCGCCCACGATGGCAATCTTATCTGCATGCATGATCGGAGTATCATATTCATCCAAGTATGCCTTCATCAGGTTGATACGGGTCAGATATTCGTTGGCGGAGCATACGCCGATCAGGTTTTCACCCGGAATATTCATGAAGGAAGGAAGTCCTGCACCGGTTCCGATGAATACGGATTCGAAACCTTCTTCTTTCATCAGTTCATCTACAGTGAAGGCACGGCCTACCACTGCGTTGGTCACAAACTTTACGCCCTTGGCTTCCAGCTTGGCAACTTCTGCAGCTACGATTTCCTTCGGCAGACGGAACTGCGGAATACCATATACCAGCACGCCGCCGGTCTTGTGGAGTGCTTCATATACCGTTACATCGTAGCCTTTGTTGATCAGGTCCCCTGCGCATGCCAGACCTGCAGGACCTGCACCGATGACAGCAACCCTGTGTCCGTTGGACTGGGCCGGCTGAATTTCCACATCGCCGAAGTTTGCTGCATGCCAGTCTGCTACGAAACGTTCCAGACGGCCGATGCCGACTGCTTCGCCCTTAATGGCGTGAACGCACTTGCCCTCGCACTGGTTTTCCTGCGGACAAACACGGCCGCAGATGGCAGGCAGGGAACTGGTTTCACTGATGATCTGATAAGCAGCCTCGAAGTCTCCTTCTGCTACCTTGGCGATAAAATCAGGAATCTTAACCATAACCGGGCAGCCTGTCATGCAAGGCCGCTTACGGCACTTCAGACACCGCATGGCTTCTCTGATGGCCATTTCCTCCGTGTAGCCTGTGCACACTTCGAGGAAGTTTTTATTTCTTACGTCAGGAGCCTGTTCCGGCATCGGGTTCTTTTCTCTTACTAAATTAATCATTGTAACGAACACCTCCTGTCAGTCTGCATACATGTGCTCTGTCGTGGGCTTCCTGATCCTTATAGTAGTTGCTTCTCTTGATCAGGTCGTCCCAGTCAACCAGGCTTCCGTCAAATTCAGGACCATCGACGCATACGAACTTGTCTTCTCCGCCGATTTTGCACCGGCAGCCGCCGCACATACCTGTACCGTCGATCATGTATGCGGTCAGGGAAGCGATGGAGTGAATGTTGTATTTTTCAGCAATCTGGCAAACCAGCTTCATCATGATCGGAGGACCTACGGCCACGATTTCATCGTATTCGTTGCCTTCCTGAATCAGCTGTTCCAGCTTCTGGGTGGTGAACATCTTTTCACCGTAGGAACCGTCATCGGTTACCACGTACAG
>JBJESY010000331.1:0-8751 GCA_051883035.1 Anaerovoracaceae bacterium
AGGATACTCTTCACCGAGAAGAACGTTCCACGCAGATCGCTCTGCATGATAGCATCCCACATTTCCAGCGTCAGTTCATCCACGCGTCCGTCCTTCAGTCCTACATTGGCCGCATTATTGACGAGGATGTCTATCTTTCCGTACTTTTCTGCTGTATCAGTAAATAACTTCGTAATGCTGTCCACGTCGGTCATGTCCATGGTGTGAAACCATGCTTCGCCGCCTTCCGCTGCGATTCTGTCAACCACAGCCTGACCTTTTTCTGCTCGTCGCCCGCAAATGACAACTTTCGCACCTTCTGATGCAAACAATCTCGCAATTCCGATACCGATTCCACTGGTGGATCCAGTAACGATTGCAACTTTTCCCTGTAATCTGTTCATGATACCGATTCCTTTCTTGTTGTTTCTTTTCAAATATCTCTTTTAAACTTTGCTCACTTACACCCCTAAAAATTGTACTTACACACAATAATACGAAAAATAAAATGTGTCAATACATAAAATTAAAATGTACTGTATACTTTTTGTTATTAAGAAACAATAATAAATATATATTTCCGATATTTTTTATTTATAAAAATAATTATTTCCATTTGCTGTTTTTTTATGCATCACAGAGCGAGAAGAAAGGCAGCAGCATGAAAAAGAAGAACAGAACGTTTCCTGTAAACAGAAAGCAGGTATAATCTGGAGAAAAACAGGCGATATTACTGGTAAGTTGCCGAAGTACAGGGCAGAGACAAGGCAGGAAACTTGATTTTTGATCTGTATTATGGTAAACTGTAGAGGTGCTTACAGGAGGAGCTTATGATAGACAAACCAAATAGCAGAGGGGATAAACTGCTGGAATGGCTTTTCGAGCATTGCGGAAAACTGCATAAGAGATTAAAAGGGCTGGCAGACAGAAATCCCAGAAGAACAAAGATTGCTGCAGCGGTCTGCGTCGCAGTGGTGTTTGGATCCCTGATTGTGGGCTACGCCATGCCGCGTGAGGTCACAGTATACATGGACGATTCCCTGACCACGGTTTCCACCCTGTATGAAACCACAGCCAAGCAGGTGGATCGTTTTCTGGAGGTCCACGCGATTGACTATATAGAGAATCAGGACGAGATCGATGTCCGGATGGAGGATTCCATCGAAGACGGCATGGAGATTCACATTCGAAAAGCCTTTGATGTGAAGATTGAAGCAGATGGCGGCGAAACAACGCTGACCATACTCCCGATGACAGTAGAAGAAGCACTGGCGGAAGCAGAGATTACCTATGATGACAATGACATCATCGAGCCGTCACTGCAGACACACCTGAAAAAAGGAGAGCAGATCACCGTAAAGAGAGTAACGATCGCAGAAGAATCGCGAATCGTGGAAGTGGATTACCAGACCGTGGAACAGGCGGACAGTTCCATCGCCATCGGCGATGTGCAGGTGACCCAGAAGGGAAGAAAAGGAAAGATCCGTGAGACCTTCTCCATCGCCTATGTGGATGGCGAAGAAACTGAAAGAGAACTGGTGAAGTCGGAGACGCTGAAGAAGAAACGAAATAAGATCATCGGCTACGGTACGAAGATTTCTTTCGGCAAGCCTTCCGGGCTGCAGTACCAGCGGAAGATTGAAAATGTCCGTGCCGTATCCTACTATTTCAGTGGAAACCGTCATGGATCCTATGGACTGCCATGCGCCTATGGCACGGTGGCTGTAGATCCGAGGGTGATTCCACTGGGATCCAAGCTGTATATCGAGGGATACGGCTATGCTATTGCCAATGATGTTGGCAGCGCCATCAAAGGAAATACGGTAGACCTCTATATGGAGCGATTTGAACAGTGCATGCTGTGGGGTGCCCGCTGGACTACGGTGTATATCCTCAGCGAAGCATAATCCAATCTTAAATATGATATGAAAACAGAAAGAACCGCAGAGCGCGGTTCTTTTCTTCTTATTGCACTATCGCAAATGTTTATTGATCAGGTCGATAAAGGCTTCCACATACTCTTCCTTCTGAAAGATGGCACGAGCCGTCGTCGCATTTCCGCCGCCTTTGCCGCCGTAGATGGAGGCGTTTTCCTTCACCAGCTTTCCGCAGTCCGGCTTGCCGTCGGAGCAAAGCAGCACGGTATGGCTTGGGCGATGCACCAGGAACAGGATCTTCGGAATCTGCCCCTGCAGTTCCTTTGCCAGATTCAGCAGATCATCCACCGTGAGGATATCATAAGAAAAGGCCGGATTGAAAGCCACAGAAACGGAATCCGGGGCTTTCGCTGCTTCTGCCAGTGCAGCACGGATTTTTTCTGCTTCCTGGCCAATCACATGCCGACGGAGCTGCCCCAGCTGCTGACGGGTTTCTGCAGCCTTTTCCTGCTGGGCCAGATATTTTTTCATCAGGTCGTCCGTGCCGGCAGACAGGCGATTTCCCAGTTCCGTCAGCACATCATACTCCTGCTGATACCGGCGAAATGCTCTCTGCCCCGCTTCCATATAGATCCGGAACATTCCCTTGTTGTTCTCCACCTTATAGATCTTAATCATGCCCACTTCCGCCGCCGTGGCAGGATGGGTGCCGCAGCAGGCCACACAGTCTGCCGGACTGTCCGGATCACCCACGCTGACGATGGTGATGTCTTCAT
Source organism: Anaerovoracaceae bacterium (assembly GCA_051883035.1). GTDB lineage: Bacteria > Bacillota > Clostridia > Peptostreptococcales > Anaerovoracaceae > RGIG7179. The sequence goes on from JBJESY010000331.1 coordinate 2,633, forward strand.
CGATGGCAAGGGCTTTTCGAAGCGGCAGGCGGGAAGCCTCTTCATATGTATCAAAATGACGTGTGATCACCGGCGCACCGGACCAGATGACCTGGTTGGCACAAAGCTCAATGTGTTCCGCCATTTCCCAGGTGACCTTATCATACTTTGGATTTCCTTCCAGGCGGATGTCCAGTGTCATGTACTGATCCCCCATATGGAAACCATGATTCACACCGCCGTATTCCCGGTAAAATGCCCCGCTGACGATGTGCTCGCCGCAGTGGCGCTGCATATTATCAAACCGGTGAGCCCAGTCCAGAATCAGCGCGACCTCTGTATCGCTTCCCGGTTCCGGCAGATCAGAAGGCTGGCAGTCCACCACATGATAGACCTCACCCTCCTGCTCATAAACATCCAGCACCGGAAACCCGTCCAGAGCGCCCCGGTCGCAGCTCTGCCCGCCGCCTTCCGGGAAAAACAGGCTTTGATCCAGCGTCACGAGAGCATGTCCCTTTTTTTCGCCCACAGAGGTGACGTGGGCCGACGCCTCTCGCAGATAAACATCTTTTTTATATAATCGAATGGTACTCATGCATGTCCTCCTTGTTCCTGTCTGCCAATATCATACCACAAACAGGAAAGATTGCAAACGCCGCAGCATAAACTTTCTTAAGAAATCGAGAAAGGCCGGGCGTTCTATGAATATGAAACTTCGCAAAATCCTTGCAGCCGGCGCTGCATTTTCTTCTGGCTTTCTTTTTTGTCTCTGGTTCATGACGGCATCCGTTTTCCCCGAGGCCGTTTCCGTTCCCGTTTCCGGCGGGAAGGACCTGCCGGTACTGGTCATCGATGCAGGACACGGAGGATTCGATGGAGGTGCACAGGCAGCAGACGGCACGAAGGAAAAGAATATTAACCTTGCCATTGCGCTGGAACTGGCGGACATCGCGAAACAGTATCCGGTGGAAGTCATCCTCACCAGAGAGAAGGATGAAGCACTGTACATGGATGAAACCTCTGGAACGAAAAAGAGAGAGGATCTGATGCGGCGAAAGGAAATCATGAAGGAAGCCGGTGCAGATCTGGCGGTTTCTATTCATCTGAACAGCTTTCCGCAGAATACCAGCGTGTACGGGGCGCAGGTTTTTTATCCAGCCGAAGAACCGGCCAGTCAGGACGGACGAACAGACGAACAGAACGGAGAACAGAGCAGCAGGGCATTGGCCGAATCAGTGCAGAATGCGTTGGAAACAGACATTTCTGACGGAAGGGAGCGCACTGCCATGAAGAAAAAAGATATTCTTCTTTTCCAGGATCCACCGTGCCGAATCATACTGGTGGAATGTGGATTTCTCTCCTGCCCTGCAGAGGCAGAAAAGCTGAAAACCCCGGAATATCAACGAAAGCTGGCGGAGGCAATCTGGAAGGGAATCAATGAAAAATTATGCCTTGCGGAGAAAGAAAACATACCGGTTGTGGACAGTGCGAACAGGCAGAAAACAGGCTGATTTTTAATGTAAAAAATGTGGATAACTTTACTATTGACAAACAAAAATGGCGTTTAATATATTGAATTTTCAACGAAAATTAGAATAAATGTTATCCATATGGTGATGTGAATAGAATTGTATACAATGTTGAAGAATCATGTGGATAAACGGGGAATCGATTGAAAAATAAAGGTTTCATCCATGTTAAATCTTGTTTGCAAAAAGACGAACATTGGTTGACATAATTCGACAGTAAAACAGAAACTTCGCACTTTTTTCACAATTCGACCATTGTATCCATACCGGGTCATGGTGTATGATAGAACCATGAAATCAGGTACCGGCATGGCCGGTGCAGGACCGGAAAGGGGAAAAATCATGTACAGCTATTATTATCAGACACCGATTATGAATTATGTGAACCACGGAGTGATCCTGGGAATCGCAGTGGTTCTGTCTGCGCTTCTCGGAATTGTTCTGTTTTTTACGTTCTTTCGAAAAAAGAATGAGGGAAAATATACGGGCGTGAAGGGAAAACTGTATCACTTTATGAACTTCAACCGGTTTTATGCAGAAGAGATTCTGCGCTTCCTGTATATCGTCGCAGCCATCTGCACTACAGTGTGCGGTATCGTATCCATCATTCTGGGATCCTTCCTCATGGGCATCTGCCAGCTGATTGTGCTGAACGTCGTACTGCGCATCGTCTTTGAACTGCTGATGATGTTCATCATGCTCTGCCGGAAGACGGTATCTGTGGATCGGAGACTGTCGCAGATTGAAAAATATTATGATGACGGCTACGATGCATATTGCGAGGAAGAGGAAGAAGAAGGCTGCTGCAGCGGAGCCTGCGAAAGCTGCGAAGAATACTGTGAAGAAAGCTGCGGACCGGAGGATATCCCGTTCTGAGCAGAAACACCAGACCTGTGAACCCAAAAAAATACGGGAATGCCGGAGAAGCATTCCCTTTTTTCTTGCAAAACTCCGGGAGAACAGATTTTGCGAAGAAATCAATCGTCACCGTCGTAAGAATCCTTTGCGATGAACGACGCGAAATCTGTGAAGTCATCGAATCCGCTGGATATGAATTCCTCCATCACCGGCTCACCGAACTGGTATTTGCCCGCAAGTGCAGCAAACGCACAAAGGCCGGAGGCCATAAAATCTGCTTCCATTGCCCGGATTCCTTCCAGCGTATAGGAAGAGAGAATCAGCTGACCGCTGTTGGAAACATAGTAATTGCCCAGCACATCATCATTCAACAGGTAAACCTGCTTGTTCACATGATTGTTGTGCGGGTGGAACACCATAAACAGGCTGCCGTTTTCGTGAGCCGTAATCATGGCACGTTGGGACAGCTGTGTGGAATTCCGGGTAAAATCCGGTGCATCCTCATACCAGTCGAAGACTGTGATGTATTCCGGCCGTGTCAGCATCATGACGGCTTCCGATGCGGAAATCCGGAAGGTGGATACTTTCTCAAAGCGGACAACTCGCAGGTTGTCCAGGGTCACCTGGGAAACTACCAGGTGAAACTGTTGATCATATTCAATCAAGGACTCACACAGATAAGAGGTGTGGGTCTGGAAGGTGCCGAAATCACGGTCATCGTCGGTGCAATGATAATCGGTATTGAAGCCGCTGTCCGGATTGGGAGCCGGGTCGATGGTGTTTTTGAACAGCGTAGCCATCTTATGCTCCGAAAAGAGATTGGTCCGCACATAGTTTTTCGTCAGGAATCTGGCTGCACCGAAGTCTTTGCCGAAGCAGCGCATGAGAAAATAGTTGATCACCTGATACGGGGAGGTGAGGATCGGACACTGCTTGGACATGAGCACGTATTCCTCTGTCCGGTCCAGAGTCACCTGGGGATGCAGGAGAAATGCATACTCTTCATAGCCCTCCGGAAGTTCCAGGCCGCTGCGCTGATTCAGTGCGACATATTCCTGCACCATGTAGACGGCTTCTTTTTCAGACAAATTAACCTGTTTGCCCCCCAGGCCGCCCAGTAGGGCATTTTCCACATCCTGGAGTTCCTCCAGGCCTTCGCCGTCTTCGCCGGTCAGAACACCTTTATAGGTGTCGAAGCCGAATTCTTCCGCATCGAAGTAGAAAAACTGATGAAAATGGGTCAGAACCTGGTTGTCTGGCAGGACCCAGTGAATGTATACGCCGGTCACGCCCATGAGCCGGGTATCGGTCACATAGGAAGACTGAAATATTTTCCGGCTGGTCAGGGATGTTTCGGAAAGACCGCCGCGAATGATGGTAAAAGGTGTGGTTCTTTCTGCTGTCAAAATTTATCGTCTCCTTTATATGTATCGTCTGTATGTATCGTCAGGTCTACTTCAAGTATAACCGATTCCTGTGAAAATACAATGATGTTTCGCATACTTTTTTTCGCCCGGGGTTGTAAAGGCGAAAAAGTTGTGATATGATAAAAAAGAAAACTGAAAGAAACGGTTCATGTTCTTTCCCGGGCTGCAGAAGATTGTGAGCGCTGTGTCGCGTGAATGGTTGGGGCAGCGGGGAAAGCTAAGATGGAAGCAGGTGAAAGTCCTGCACGGTCCCGCCACTGTAAGGAGGGAGCTGCGGTTCAGAAAGCGCCACTGCGAAACAGGTTCGTGGGAAGGCAGAACGCAGTGAAGATCTCTGAGTCAGGAAACATGCATGAAGCCGCATCATTCACGGTGCCGGAGAAGCACAGGGTGAAGTTTTTTATTGGGAAGATGCAGAGCCTGAAAGAAAGCAGGGAACAGAGCATCCGGCCTGATAAAAGAAAACGGTACAGCGAAAACGGGCTGCAGCCAGAGGGAACAATCTCCCGCAGGCTGCAGTTTTTTGATTCTTTCAGTTCTTGAACATCGTCTTTTCATCCAAGCGGAGCAGCGGACCTGAACGACCCACAGGCCTGCAGCCCCGCCTCCTTATGCAGAAAGCTACATTGATATACTGTGAATAAAAAGTGAATACGGAGCTATGTTCTGTCAGCGATGACAGCTAAGAGGGAAGCAGGTTGAAGTCCTGTGCGGTCCCGCCACTGTATACGAGGAGCAGCTTTTCAGGGCGAAAGCCATCCATTGGGCATCCATCCGGAAGCCTGAGAAGGAGAAAAGCGGCGATGATCCGTGAGCCAGGAGACCTGCATAGTGAGAGAAGAAAGCAGAAACCCAACGGGCAATTTGGGGACTGGCATATAAGACGGCAAATACGGGCTGTGGTTTTTCCATGGCCTGTTTTTTGTGTACAGAAACTCTTTTCAACTTTTTTATCCTATTTAACAAAACACACACAGAAGAAGGCTGCCGGGCAGTCAAAATGACCCGATGCTGCCTGGCGCCGGATCGCTGTGTATTGTGTATGGAGAGAGTTTCGGTATGTATAAAACAGACAGAAAGAAAGGAGGGCTGGCTGATGGAGCTGAAAACGGTCTTACACTATCAGACCGGACGAAAAGATATTCCCCGTGCGGCACAGCAAGGCAGCCCGGAATCCGAAGGTTTCAACTAGTACGTTCCGCCGGGAGAACAGATTTTGAGAAGAAAAAGAAGTCCAAGGAAAAACAGTGAGGAGGAATGAATATGAAACTGCTTGAAACCTATATGAAACACAATGAAAAGCGGAGAGAAGAAGTGTTGGAGAGCTATGTGCATCCGAAGGAAAGCCATGCGCTGAAGATGATCGTGGAAGGAATGGCCGGCGGCGTCCGCAGGCGGCCACTGAAGCATAAGACAAAGAACAGCGCCGGGAAAGACGATGCCGGGCGGTGATGCGACGAGAGAAAGAAAGGAACTGGCGATTGACATTCTTGTGGACATCGTCGGAGGGATACTCATAGCAGTCGGCGCATATAACTTCGCCGCTGAAGCGGAATTTCCCCTGGTGGGATTCAACGGCATCGGCCTGATTCTGTATCATCTGTTCGGCCTGCCCATCGGTACGGTGGCACTGGTGCTGAATATCCCGGTGGCCATCCTGTGCTGGAGACTGCTGGGAAAAGAGTTTCTGCTGCGGTCCATGCGGACCATCGTCATCACGTCACTGATCATGGACCTGGCTGCGCCGCTGCTGCCGGTCTATCACGGAGATCGGATGCTGGCTTCCATCTGTACCGGTGTGCTGTCGGGGCTGGGGTACGCACTGATCTATATGCGGGAGTCGTCCACGGGCGGCTCGGATTTCATCATTATGGCGATTCGTGCGGTCAAGCCGCATCTGTCTCTGGGGAGCATCTCCCTGGGCATGGAGAGTCTGATTATTTTGATTGGTGCAGTGACCGTTTCCCGGAATATCGATGGGCTCATTTACGGGATGATCATCAACGTGCTGCTTTCCGGCGTCATGGATAAAGTGATGTGCGGCATGACGAAAGGCAAGATGGCTCTCGTGGTGACGGATCATGCGAAGGAAATTGCACGGGAAATCGATCTGGTCACCGGCAGAGGCTGCACCTTCCTGAAAGCTGAGGGTGGCTTCCGCGCGGATGAAAAGGATGTGGTGATGTGTGCCTGCAGCAATAAGCAGATGGTCAGCATCCGCCGGACCGTGAAGAACACTGACCCGGATGCATTTCTGATCATTCTGGACTCCAATGAAGTGGTGGGGGAAGGATTTCAGGAATGCTGAGAGAAAGTAAATAGATAA
>JBJESY010000332.1:0-8730 GCA_051883035.1 Anaerovoracaceae bacterium
GTCTTGCTGCCATTTGCCTGTTCATTCCGCACCTCCGCCTGCAGGATCCTTTTCTTCCATTCTATGAATCCGTCCAAAAAGTATGCACGAAAATCCCGCCCATACGCGGGCTCAACGGCGTGCGTTCAGTGCCAGATGATCCAGAAATGCAAGAATCCGACGCGTCCGCAGATTTTCCGCAGAAACAAGCTGTATGCAGGTTTCCAGATACATCATTCCGTCATCATCGGTGATATCTTTCATAGAAAGAAGCATCCCTGCCAGCTTCCGGCTTTCTGAAACACATTTTTTCTCCGGAATATACAGAATGCGAATCCGGTTATGTTCATTGACAAAGATTGTATCCACAGACAGAACCATTTCTTCCGGCATCCACAACCAGTCCCGGCAGATATCCAGTTGTTTCAGTATCTCTTTTATGATTTCCAGTAAATCGTAAGCCGGTACATTTCTCATGCCCCGCAGCTGCCGGTATCCCTCCGTATGATAAATCACCTGTATCTGCTCTCCCTGCAGAATCACATCCGCAGGAAAAAATGCCGGGCAGGTGCCTGCGGCCAGCCGCTGGCTGGCCGCCTGGAATGGCAGTCTCTGCACCGGAAATGTAACCCTCCTGATTTCACCCATATTCTTCCCCTCCGCCGCACAGACTGCAGGCGGAATATCCTTTCCGTCTGGCATCTTCACGATCCATCTCGATTCCCTCATTTTGCGCCTGTGATTCTCTTTTCACCACGGAACAGGACGGCAGATGGTACTTTTCTCCGTATCGCAGATAAACCAGAACGTTCTGTGATACTCCATTCTGTGTAAATGCACTCTCCTCCAGCGGAGAAGCATCCTGCAGTGCTCCGGTAAATCCCCTTGTCAGCAGTTTTTCCGTAAAGACGATTTTCCCGGTAAACCCTGCCGGATTCTCCACTGCAAACCTGGCTTCCGTCGTCACACCGATCAGATCATCTATATTCTCTGCACGATGCAGATAGTCCACTTTTTTTACCCGGAAATCGGTCAAAGCATCACATTCACGAAGAACACTGTCTTCTATCTTGTTGCAAAGGGAAACAGTATACATAAATGAATTGGTATATAGACTGATTTCTTTGACCTCTTTCGCAGTAAGAAAGCTGATGGACTGGCAGATGGAAATGATCCGTATTACCAGTGACAGTGCCACAATGGCAAGAATACAGACGGGAAGCGTCATCACTGCCTCAACCAGATAGCTCCCCTTCTTTTTCTGCAGTTCTTTCATAGGATTCCTTAAAATCATGTTTTTCTCCGTTCACCCACATGGAAAACTGCAGACCGGTATGGTAGTCTTCCAGAAGAAAATAGTCACAGTAAAGATATTTCATGTTGATCTGAATCAGATCCATAACCCGAAGCAATCTTGTCTGCTCCGGTACACTGTTTAGGAGGATTCGAAGATAGACCTCATAGCTTTCTCCCTCAAGGACAGAAGGCGTAATGTACCTTTTCTCCGAATCCGGTGTCTGCTCCATGGCATTTTCCAGCGTCATTGCCCAGCTGCTGTCGGATTTGATCAGCGGCACCGGCTTGTCATCGCAGAGGAGCCGCAGGTCATTCTCCGCCTCGGCAAAGGCCCAGAGTTCCAGCAGAACGCCCTGGGTAATCACTGCCTCCGGCCCCGGCGTCATGACCTCTGCCAGGGCCATGGCAGCTTCACGCTTTTCCGGCGATGCGTAAAGATATGCAAGGTTCAGCAGATTTCGCATCACAATCAGCTTCTGCCTCACCTTCTTTCGTGCCTTTTCATCGTCGGGTTTCCCGCAGATGATGTATTCGATCTCATTATGGAAATAGGTATCTCCCAGATCCCCGGTACTTCTGTAATGCTGAAAATAGGTAACAATATACTGGTTTACCATCGAAGAACCAAGGATGGCGGAGAGTCCCTTTCCGCTTTTGATCTGAGAAACCAGGCCGGTGACGTCTGCATCTCCCCCGTTTCCGGCAGAGGGCAGACTGTCCAGGATCCAACGACTGGTTATGGTTCTGCTGCCGGGAGAACTTCCGTTAATTCCGTGAGGTTCTGCAGTCCCTGCTGCTCCTGCATCCCGGGCTTCCGCCCGATGCAGACCGTGAGGTTTGCTTCCGAACAGAACCGCATCTGCCATCTGCTGTTTCAGCTGCTCCGGTTCTGTCAGCCTGTAACCATCCAGACTGCAGACCGAACCGCCATATTCTATGTATGTTTTTTCACCGAAGGTATAGTCTGCGTAGGCATCCAGCTTTCGTTCCACCGTAACCGTATCACCATAAAACCCAAAGAGCCCGTACCGGTCTTTCAGATTCAGGTCATACTCCGCCAGAATACTGGTTCCCCACAGCCTGCCGAAATCCTCTGCCGTACTGTAGATTGCAAGGTTCCCCGCTGCAGAAAGTACCGCCCATGTCAGAATCAGCATGGCACTGAACAGCAGAACAATCTGCACGGTAAAGGATCCCCTTCGGTTTTTCACTGTCCGCTCACCTCCTTTCCTGCATCGAGCAGCCGGTCATGAAGTCGGACCACATCTGTCTCTTCCAGCTGGTACAGTTCCTGCCGCCTGCTCGCATACTCTCTGGTCTGTTCCGTCAGATCCGTATAAAACGAAATCATGAGTCCGATGAGCCCTGCCATGATCAGAATCGTAAGAGGCAAAACCATCGTCGCCTCCACCATCTGGCTGCCCCGCCTGCTTCTAAAATTTCGCATTGCTCAGGGACGAAAACGTGTTGTCCACAAAATCCCCAATCTGGGACTTGAACACAAGCCCCAGGGTCACAGCAATTGCCACCAGAATGGCAACCTGAACCATTTCCATCCCCTGCCGGTTTACCGGCATCAGACCGGCACATCGCCGGAGTGCATGCTTTTTTCCCATCATTTTCTTCATCATTTTCTTTCTCCTTTCCCTAATTTCGACGTTTATCCCATCTGCATCATGGCCGGCCCTGCAGTGACCAGCAGAAGGGCCATGAGAAGCAGACCCAGAGGAAAACTCATTTTGCTTTCACCAATGCGGATTTTTTCCAGGGCAAGCCGTTTTCTCTCCTGCCACAGATGATTTCCTTCAACCTCCAGCTTTTCCCACAGGTCCGTTCCCTTATCCAGATTTTCCATCATAATCCCCGCTGCGCGGGTCAGCTCTTTCACGCCGCTTTCCCTGCTGAACCGGTAAAACAGCATCACCACATTTTCTCCCGTCTCCAGGCTGATCTCGTGCAGTCTGCAGATTTCCCGCATGAAGGGTCTCTGTGCAGGTTCCGGCATGGCGGCATAGCCCTCTGCAATCCGGTGGAACGCCGTCTGCAGGATCATGCCGCTTCCAAGGAGCAAAAGCAGCTGGCTTAAAAAAACGGGCAGCTGCAGGATGTAGTCCCTGCGCCGCGTTTCCATTTCGTTCTTTTTTCTGCTTCTTTCAAAATTCAACCCGATTCACCCTTTCCATCAGCAAAACGGATGCTGCCACCAGCCCCAGTGCTGCAGTGGAGACGATCCTCCCCGCAGAAGATACCGTCAAAGGCTCCAGAAAGCCGGGAGAGCTGATTTTGAGAAACAGCAGCAGTGCGAAAGGAGAAAGCATGATGATCCTCCCTTCAAACTGCTTCTGCGCCATCAGCGTATGGAGTTCCCGCTCCAGATCGATCCGGTCTCCGATGATTCCTGTGGCCCGATCGATGGCCTTCACCAAGTCGGCACCGGATTCCCGGCAGTTCTCGTAAACCATGACGAAATCCGAAATATCCTGCAGACCGCTTCGCATCGCAAAATCCTTCAGCACATCCAGGTCTCTTGCATTGCCTTCTTTCATCTGTCGGACCATGGCGGCAAGCTCCCGCATGATCAGATCCTTTTCGTCATAGGTTCCTTTCCAGAAATTCATGGATTCCTCCAGGGCCTGTGCCATGCTGCGTCCCACGGAAACTGCCGACGATATGGAATAGAGCACATCCCGGAACTGCAGCAGCAGAATTCGTTTTCTCCGCTTCAGCTGCCATTGTATGTACCTGGGCTTTGCCATCAGAAACAACACGCCGCCGATACCGAGCCCAATGGGCAGACTGTCATAAAAGAGCCATCCTGTCACAAATCCCATCGCCAGCGATGCAGTCATCACTGTGACCAGGTCAGACAGGGAGAAATCCCAGACCCCGTAATTTCTGCACATACGTTTCTCCTTTCCATAAGACTTTTCTGCTGTGTTTCAGCAGGTTTCCCGTGGGCGAAAGCTGCCCGCCATCCTGCCGCTTCAGCAGCGGATTGAGCAGGAATTTCCCGTTTTCGAAGCCTTCGATTTCTGTGACCTCCACCACCCGCCTTCGTCCGCCCTCCAGCTTTTCCACATGAACCATGATATCCAGCGCTTCCGCAATCTGGGCACGTACGGCATCGATATGGAGCGGCATGGCCATCATATACATGGTTTCCAGCCTGCGCAGCATGCCTTCCACGGAATTTCCGTGACCGGTGCTCATGCCGGAATGACCCGTATTCAGCGCCTGCAGCATGTCCAGCACTTCACTGCCCCGCACCTCTCCGACGATAATCCGGTCCGGCCGCATGCGAAGGCTGGATTTCAGAAGCTGCGACATGGTCACCTGCCCCTTTCCCGCCGCATTGCTGTTTCTGCATTCCAGATGGACGATATTTTCCACACCGGTCAGCTTCAGTTCGCTGGAATCTTCGATGACGATGACCCGCTCCCCGGCAGGAATATGCTCGGACAGTGCGTTCAGGAGAGTAGTCTTCCCCGACGATGTACCGCCGCTGACAAAAATGTTGTATCCGCATTCCACCAGGCAGGCCAGGAGACGCGCTCCTGTTTCTGTCAAGGTTCCGCTTCCGGTCAGACTTTTTAGTGTCAGGAAGTTCTCCGAAAACTTCCGTATGGTCAAAATCGGACCATTGACTGCCACGTTGCGGTAAACTCCGTTGACACGGGATCCATCTTCCAGACGAGCGTCGACGATGGGCTGCATTTCATTGATTTCCCGGTGCACCTGTGCTGCGATATTCCGCATGATATCCTCCAGTTCCTCCAGCGAATCAAAGACCATGGGCCAGCGTTCCAGTTTTCCGTCCCGTTCGATGAAAATGTGCTGCGGCCCGTTGACCATGATTTCCGTCACGGAAGGATCCTCCATCAGCGGCTGCAGGATTCCCAGCCGGCAGCGCGTCTTATAGAACAGCTTTCGGATTATGCCATCCAGTTCCTGTACAGAATACCTGGCTGCTGCCTGATCCCGAAACACCAGATCCACAATCCGCACCATGGCGTCTTCATCATTCGCCGCGGGCTCCTCCCGGAGCCCGCGGCGAAATTCCTCCAGAACCCGTTCGAAAAAAACTCCTCCTGCCGTTTCCATAAAATCTTCCATCAAAGGTGCAACCTTCCTTCACAAATTCATTGTTCCTTTATTGTAAGTATTTCACATCGCAGGTAAATAATAAAACAGCTGCAAGTCCATTGCAACTGTTTTCGTTCGTCAGGAATCGACAGTTCCCGCCCTGTTCTGACATGGCCCGACACCCGTCGTCACCATGCGGCTTCATTCGACAGATTTCGAAGGTCATTTTCGTAAAAATTCATCAGAATTTCTGTCAGATTTTTTACACCGATGGCGAAATTTTTCGTCATGGCAATCTCGATTCGGCCAGTTTCACGGTTTGGCAGAAAGCTTTCTCTGTCATGGGCGATTTCCAGAATGACCGGCTGTTCATCCGATGCCGCCATGACGGCCGGTTCCCGGTTTTCCGTTCCGTGATTCCATACCATAATCCGACGCTCCGGAAAAAACGCTGATGGTTTCCCATTCTCCGATGTATGCAGACTCTCCGAGGTGATCGGCAGATTCGGGGCAATGGGCCAATGCAGTCCACACCGGCCGTCCATTCTGTTTCCCACCTCCACCAGTGCAGAACAGATTTCAGTTTCCCGCTTCCCGGCAGTCCGTAAGCTTTCCCGGCTTCCCAGATCCAGGATGATCCAGTCATATCCGCCTTTCTCCGCCAGGTGCGTCAGCAGTTCCATCCGCTCTTCAGCCGGAAGACAGTCCATCCCCTCCGGCATCTCCAGACCATAACCGTCTCGCACCATGAAGCGTTCCACACTGCACGGCAACTGATGAGACAGGCGATAAAGCAGTTCCTTCCCCCTCTGAGGACATGCTCCCGAAGAACCTTTTTTCTGGAGCAATTCCGCCTCCCGGTACACCCATGCACCATCCGTCTCTGTCAGAGGCAGATACAACACCTTTTCGCCGTATGCGCCGGCCAGCATCCTTCCTGTCGTCACCGCCAGTGCGGTCACACCGCAGCCGCCGCACAAGCCCAGAAAGCCGATGATTTCTGTCGGCCGATCGCCATTGCCCGGCCGGCCGTCTCCGTTCCGATGGCCGTTTTGCCATGTTCCCCGCCGATGCTGCAGGCTTTCTCCGCTGACTGTGCATCTTCTTTCCCGCACCCGGTCCGCGGCCGCCTGTATCTCACGGCAAAGCTGCGAGATCCTGCAGGTTTCCGGGTCCACGATTACCAGGCCCGGCCCTTGCTCCTCCACGTTATCTTTCAGACCGGCTCCCGAACCACCACCCATGCACGCTTCCGGACCGCAGTCCGTCACCAGCACTTCCCACGTCTCCGACCGGCGCACCCATTCCTCCGGCAGACCGGCCCCCGACGGTTCCTGCGTTTCCGGCACTTCCGGCGGCCCCGGCTCCGCCACTTCAATCAGGAAACCATTCCCCGATTCGGCAAGTCCCCTTGCCACTGCCCGCCCGAAGGCAGGCTCCTTCATTAAAACAGCAATCCGGACAGGTTTCATCATATCCCTCTCTTTCTCACTGTTTCCCTTTGCCCTTACAGCATATGGCAGCTTACAGAAAATGTCAAGCTATTCTTTATCGGGGCGGTTCTGCTGTTTCTTCTGCTTCTGCTACTTCTGCAGTTCCCGCAGTTCCCGCAGCTTCGAAAGGGCCTGATGCAGTGTACCCACCTGATCCACCAGCCCGATTTCCACCGCTTCCGGTCCGAACAGCAGCGTCCCCACGTCATTGGCCATATTGGACGTACAGTTCATCTTTTCTTCAATGACCTGCCGGCTGGCCTTCGAATGCTCCACGATGAAATCCACCACCCGTTCCTGGGTCTTCTTCATATAGGCGAAAGTCGGCTCCGCCGTAATCAGTGTCCCCGATGTACGGATGGGATGCAACGTCATGGTGGCCGATTTCGCCACAAAAGAATAGTCCGCCGACACCGCCAGCGGAATTCCGATGCTGTGCCCTCCCCCGATGACCAGAGAAACCGTCGGTTTGGAAATCCCCGCCACCAGCTCCGCCAGGGCCAGACCCGCTTCCACATCGCCGCCTACCGTATTGAGAATCAGCAGCAGACCTTCAATTTCCGGGTTCTCCTCCACCGCAATCAGCTCCGGAATCAGATGCTCATACTTGGTGGTCTTATTCTCCTGGGTCAGCACCGTATGTCCCTCCACGCAGCCGATGATGGACAGATACTGGAACGGACTTTTGAAATTGCTGCCGCTGGCCAGCATGCCCAGTTCTTTGATCAGATCTGCCGTGCCGCTGTTTTCCCCGTCTGGCTGCTTCTCCTTGTCCTTTTCTTTTTCATCGCTCATATTCTCTTCCCCCGTTTCGTAAAATTTACTACTATTATTCAGCAAAGGAGTCTGTTTTATGCGATTAAGTGAAATTGGCGACAAGGAAGTGGCGGATATTTCCAAAGGCAGTCTTCACGGCAAGCTCTGGGATGCGGAAATCCTGTTCGACGAAAAAAACGGGGTCATCCAGACCCTGCTGGTGCCCGATTTCCAAAGCGCAGACCGTCACATGCGCGGGGAGTTGCAGCTTCCCTGGAATTCGATTATAATCATAGGGGAAGACATCATTCTCTTTAAATCCACCTGTTAAAAAAATTACGGAGCAAAATCCATGCGCACCACATTTCAAAAACGTCTTGTTTTTCTGATTCTTCTGGGGCTTTTGCTTTTTCCGGCTCTCGCCGGAAGCGGCTGCGCCGCAGGAGATTCCGAAAAAGACCAGTACAAAATACATACGGAAATGGTCTTTCTGGAAAACGGCCGCGGTTCCTATACCCTGGCCGAATTTGCCGTTCCCGAAAACTATATGCCCGGTGTAAAAGGCCAGCCCGCCGGTGTAAAAGGCCAGCCCGCCGGTGCCCGCACCGGCGGCTGCCCCATGGTGGCGGTGGCCCACGGCTTCACCGGCACCATGGACAGCGGCGGAGCAGCGGAGCTGATCCGCCGGCTGGCCGCAGCTGGAATTGCTGCCGTGCGAGTGGATTTTGATTCGTACCTGACACCAGAAAAAAACGATGATCCGACAAACCGCGCCTGCGAGTATACTTTGCGGGATATGGAAGACGACCTGACCCTGGCCCTGCAGTATGCCTGCAGCCATTACCGGATTGACGAAAAGCGGCTGGGGGTCTATGGACGCAGCATGGGCGGACGGGTGGCTATGATGATGGCCAACGAAAGCTACGGCGGCTTCGAATATCAGGCCATGGCGCTGGTGGCCCCTGCCGGAAACGACCGGGCCATGATCTACTTCATGGGCGGGCAGCAACGCTGGGAAGAAATGAAGGCCCAGGCTGCAGCAGACGGCTATGTGCAGTATAAGCAGCTGCGGCTCCGGCCCGACTGGTTCACCCAGTTTGAGAATTACGATCCGTGCGCCCAC
>JBJESY010000333.1:0-1726 GCA_051883035.1 Anaerovoracaceae bacterium
ATCAGGGAGAGCGGTATGAAACCTGCGTGGGCTATCTGGGACATCAGCCGGAGCTGTTCAGCGGTACCATCGAGGAAAACATCTGTCTGGGGAAACCGGGGGACATCGGACCGGTGCTCCGTGCCGTCTGCATGGATCGGGAGGTGGAGGCCTTCCCGGAGGGAATTCATACGGTTATCGGCAGCGGCGGCGTCCGGCTTTCCGGGGGACAGCAGGCCAGAATCGCTTTGGCAAGAACCCTGTATCATCCGAAGCCTCTTCTGGTGCTGGACGATCCTTTTGCTGCCGTGGACATGGAAACAGAAGAACAGATTTTTCAGAATCTCCGGCTTTGGGCCGGGGACAGCGTTGTGCTGCTGATTTCCCACCGGCTTGCCATGTTCCCGAATCTGAACCAGGTGCTCTGGATGGAAGACGGTTCGGTCACAGCCAGTACCCACGCCGACCTGCTTCGGACCAAGGCGCAGTACCGCATGTTTGTGGAAGCACAGAGAAAGGAGGCGAAAACCGATGAAAGATAAAACATCCGCCGCCAAAATCATCACTCAGACGGTAGGAAAACACCCGGGACTGAGTATTTTGCTCATTCTCGTCATTCTGCTTGCCGTCATCTTTTCGCTGCTTCCGCCCCTGGTGCTGGAAAACATCGTGAACACCCTGGCGGAGAAAAAGCAGATTATGTTTTCCATGGCCATGGTGTATTTCCTGATTACGGCCGCTGCCGGCCTGATGGATGTGGTGAAGGAGAGCCTGATCACAGCGTTCGGTCAGAAGGTGACTCATCAGATCCGTTCGGCTATGAGTGAGAAACTGAAGCACCTTCCGGCGGCTTACTTCGTGGAGCGGGAGCCGGGCGCGACGGTTTCCCGGTTTGTCAATGACGTGAATACGGTGGAAAATCTGTTCACCACCGGCATTATCAGCATGGCGGCGGACTTGTGCAGGCTGCTGAGCATTCTGGTCATCATTTTCACCAGAAGTACCGGTCTGGGGCTGATCCTGGTGGTGGTGACGCCGCTGCTTTTCGCCATGACACGGGCGTTTCAGAAACGGATGCTGAAGGCGCAGATGGAGAATCGGGTTGCCGTGGGCAGGACCAGTCAGCAGATTCCGGAGGCGCTGAAAAATATGCGTACCATCCGTGTGCTGCAGCAGGAGAGCTATATGCTGGATCGTTACGGCGCCACCATTGAACAAAGCTTTCGCGCCCAGGAGCGTTCGAATTTCTATGATTCCATCTACTCGCCGATCATCGTTTCGGTCAGTGCTCTGCTGGTGGGCGTCATGATGGCGGCTTCTGCCCAAAGTGGCACCGTGCAGGTGTTTTTCGGCATGTCTGTGGGTACGGCGGCGGCGGTGATTGCGTATGTGGGCAGCTTTTTCGGCCCGCTGGAGAGCATCGGCATGGAGATCCAGAATGTCCAGTCGGCGGTGGCCGGCGTGCAGCGGATCAACGAGTTTCTCCGGGAGGCGGAGGTGCACGCGGCGAGCGAGGCGAAGTCCGCAGTGAGCGAGGGGGAGCATGCAGGACATGGACCCGAAGGGGAGCACGCAGCGGTGGAGTTCCGGGATGTCTGCTTCCGGTATCGGGACGAGGATCCGGAGATTTTGTCCCATTTCAATGAGACGGTGCGGGAAGGGGAAACCGTAGTTCTGACCGGCCGCACCGGCGCAGGGAAAAGCACGCTGGTGAAGCTGGCTGCGGGGCTTTATCTGCCGCAGCAGG
>JBJESY010000334.1:0-1722 GCA_051883035.1 Anaerovoracaceae bacterium
GGAATACCCACCTGACCCAGCAGTTCTTCGGCCCGTTCCATGGCATCCTTTCGGCTGATTTTCTCATGGAGCCGAATGGTTTCCGCAATCTGGCCGCCCACGGATACCGTCGGGTTCAGGGAGGACATGGGATCCTGAAAGACCATGGCCGCATCTTTTCCGCGAACCGTCTGCAGTTCCTGTTCCGTCATGGAAGTTATCGTTTTGCCGCAAAGGGTAATGGATCCCCCTTCGACGACGGCATGCCGGCTGTGCAGTCCCAGAATGGCCCGGCAGAGGGCCGTCTTGCCGCAGCCGGATTCCCCGACCATGGTCACAACCTCTCCCGGCTTTACCTGCAGGCTGACGCCCCGGACGGCAGGCACCCTGCCGTCCGGACCGTGAAAGGACAATCTGAGGTTTTCTACCTGTAATGTCATGCCCCAATCTCCCATTCCGCAATATTCCAGAATACGCCTACGCCGTGATGACCCAGCACAGTTTCCGGAGTGATGCCCTTCACCTGAGCCTTCATGGCGTAATCCGCATCCACATAGGCGATGAAGGTGTACGGCATGGCCTCGGTCATGGCTTCCTGGAAGGCCTGATAGAGTTCCTTCCTTTCTGCGGTATCTGAGGTATGGCGTGCCTGTGCCAGCAAATCGTCTACAGTTTCATTGCTGTAGCCGGTATAGTTATCTCCGGCATCTGT
Organism: Anaerovoracaceae bacterium; assembly: GCA_051883035.1. Lineage (GTDB taxonomy): Bacteria > Bacillota > Clostridia > Peptostreptococcales > Anaerovoracaceae > RGIG7179. The sequence continues at coordinate 692 of JBJESY010000334.1, forward strand.
GGAAAACACCTTATAGGTATGGTCATCGGCATCAAACGGGCTGCCCCAACCGATGATGCAGGCCTGCTGGCCGCTCCAGTCCAGCGACGGACGTGATTCGGCCGTCACGTTGGCACCGATCTGCTGCAGCTGGGCGGCACACATGGTGGCCATGTCCACACGGACCTGGTCATCGGCCATGGCGGAGATCACGAAGGCCAGCGGATCGCCGTCTTTTTCATAATAGCCGTCTGCACCTTTGACCCATCCGGCTTCTTCCAGCAGCTGCACCGCTTTTTCCGGATCATAGTCAAAATGCTCAATGGCTTCATTATTGTATTCATTCTTCTGCAGCGGAGAATATGCAGTCTGTCCTTCTCCCAGCAGCACGCTGTCCACGATGGCCTGCCGGTCAATGGCATAGCTCAGAATATTCGGCAGCTCCGGATGGTTCTGAAAATACGGATTCCAGAAATTGTAGGCGATGGCACGGTAGTCCGCTGTTCCCATCTGATATACCGCATAGTTCTCGTTTCCGCGGAAAGATTCCGCCGTCTTGGCTGTGATCTGTGCCATATCGATTTCACCGGCAGTCAGCTGCATGGCTTTGGCATCGGTATCCGGAACGATTTTGAAAATCACACGGTCGATATTGGGCTCGCCGCCATAATAATTGTCGAACTTCTCCATGGTAATGGACTGACCCATATCCCATTCCGTCAGCTTGTACGGACCGGCGCCCACCGGATTCTGATTGAAGCTGCAGGTTGCCAGGTCTTCTCCTTCCAGCAGGTGCTTCGGAAGAATGCCGATGGTCATGTAATCCGGGAATGCCACGTTGACCTGTGACAGACGGATTTCCACGGTCCGTTCGTCCGGGCAGGTAATCTCTTCAATATCCGTGTAGTTGGAAACGATCTCGGACTGGTTGTCCGGATTCAGAATCGCTTCCAGAGTAAATTTCACGTCTTCCGATGTGAGCATCTCACCGTCGTGGAAGGTCAGTCCTTCCCGAAGATGGAAGGTCCAGGTCAGGGTATCCTCCGCAAAAT
>JBJESY010000335.1:0-1713 GCA_051883035.1 Anaerovoracaceae bacterium
CTACTGAATTCCCGTCACTTCGTATCCGGCCTCTTCCACGGCCGCCTTCAGCATCGCATCGGTCACGCCCTCTGCGCATTCCACAGATGCAGTTCCCGCTTCCAAATCCACGGAGGCGGTGACGCCTTCGAGGCCGTTCAGTGCCTTGTCCACGTGAGCCTGACAGTGCTTGCACATCATGCCTTCGATTTTCAGTACTTTTTTCATTTTCTTACCTCCTGTTTCTGCCAGCGGATTTACCGCCTCTTTTTCTTCGTTTTTCTTTCCAAAATCCATCGTCTCCACCGGCTTCTTTTCTGCCCGGCGTTTCCACACCCCATCGGTACTGCTGCTTTCCGGATGGAAAAGATTCAGCCGCAATGCATTGGTGCAGACGCAGACGCTGGACAGGCTCATGGCCGCCGCACCGAACATGGGATTCAGCAGCGGACCTCCGAAGAGATACCAGAGCCCTGCCGCCAGCGGAATGCCAATGATGTTATAGATAAATGCCCAGAACAGATTTTGATGAATATTCCGGATAGTCTGACGGGAAATGCGGATGCCCCGCACCACATCCATCAGGCTGGATTTCATCAGTACCACATCAGCCGCTTCCAACGCCACATCAGCACCGGCTCCGATGGCAATTCCCACATCCGCCCGGGTCAGCGCCGGTGCATCGTTGATGCCGTCTCCCACCATGGCTGTACTGCCCCGCTGGGAAAGTCTGCGAATCACTGTTTCCTTCTCCTGCGGCAGTACATCGGAGATTACGCCATCTACCCCGGTCTGGGCAGCGATGGCTGCCGCGGTTCTCCGGTTATCCCCGGTCAGCATGATGACCTCGATGCCCATCTGCTGCAGCTGGACGATGGCTGCGGAGCTGTCCTCTTTCACCACGTCGGCTGCTGCGATGATGCCCAGAAATCTGTCTTCCTTGGCGAAATACAGCGGTGTTTTCCCTGCTTCCGCTAGGATCTCGCCCTGCCTGCAGGCTGCCGCCGTGAGAAGACCTTTCTCTGTCATCAATACAGCGTTTCCGCCCCAGGCCATCCTGCCTCCGATACGGCCTTCCACCCCGGCACCCGGCAGGGCGCGAAAACTTTCCACTGTTGGGATCGGGTAATGACCTTCCAGCTGTGCTGCCCGTTCTGTGACGGCACGGGCCAGCGGATGCTCACTGCCGGCTTCCAGAGCGGCAGCTACGGAAATCATTTCCTCCTCCGTCACACCGTCTGCCGGTAAAATATCCGTAACATGAGGCTTTCCTTCTGTGATGGTTCCCGTCTTATCCAGCACCACAGTCCGTATTCTGCCAGCCGCTTCCAGAGAAGCCGCCGTCTTGAACAGGATTCCGTTTCGGGCACCCAGTCCGTTTCCTACCATGACGGCAACAGGCGTAGCCAGCCCCAGGGCGCAGGGACAGCTGATGACCAGTACACTGATGGCACGGGCCAGAGCAAACCCGAAGGTCTGTCCCGTAATGAGCCAGCCTGCACCGGTGAAAAGTGCGATAAGGATTACCACCGGAACGAACACCCCCGATACCTGATCCGCCACCTTGGCAATGGGTGCTTTGGTGGCGGCAGCGTCCTCCACCATCTGAATAATCTGCTGTATGGTGGTGTCGGCACCTACCCGGGTTGCCCGGCATTTTAAAAAACCGCTGGTATTCATCGTTCCGCTGCTGACGGTGCTGCCGACTTCCTTATCCACCGGAATACTCTCGCC
>JBJESY010000336.1:0-1711 GCA_051883035.1 Anaerovoracaceae bacterium
AAACCAAACCGATGGTAGATTGGAATGGCATAATGGGATGAATTTACCGTCATTCTGCCCGCAGGACATTCTTTCAGAATACACTCGAATAATTTTCTGCCAATACCCCTGCCCTGATACACTTCATCCACAAAGAACAATGCAATATGTGAACCTTTGCTTCGAGTGGCGATAACGCCCGCCAGACGCTCGTCATCATACGCTCCAAAGATCCGCAGCTGGTTCAGATATTCTTTATCACAGATGCATTTATAAAAAGCATCTGTACTTTCCTCCGCATGATCATCAGGTGCCTCAAACTCCCGAAATACCTTGCGGCATAGTTCCAGCGCTGCCGGATATTCTTCCATCTCCATCTCTCTGATTGCTATTTCATTTCTCAAAGCTTCCTCATACCGGTACATGCCCCACCAGTCCGGCATCAGCTTCTCCAGTGTCACAGTCTGCCGTTTTTCATAGTCCACCATGATTTCCATATTTCTGTTTTCCAGAGAAAGCTGCATGAAAAACTCCCGACACGCTCCGCATGGCATGCCGCTGCCGCTGCCAAAGGGTGGCTTATCACGGAATGCAATGAGCCTTTTCACTACGGTCTGTCCGCTGTGCATATACATATTCAGTGCTGCCACCCGTTCCGCACAAAGATCCATAACGCCGCTACAGCTTTCAATACAGAAACCGGTGTATATTTCCCCGTTTGCACTTTCCAGTGCACAAACTACATGATGTGCATACACAAACGGAGATACTTCCTCTGGATGATATTGTTCTTTTGCTTTGAAATATAATGTTTCCCAAATATCTGACATGTTCTATAACCTCACTGTTCTCCTGCTTTCTCCTGCAGCCGGATCAGGTCTGCTGTCATCTGTCTGGCTGCATAACATTCCTGCAGCCATGAAATCCCATGGGCGCAGAGAAAGATCACCAATATGCAGATTCCAAGCTGCAGTGCCGAGCCATCTTCGCTCCGGGCGCCGGAAACCCAGAGCACCAGCAGTTCAATCAAGATCAGCTGCAGCAATTTCCGAAGTATATACGCTTTTATGGTCAATTCATGCCGTGAAATCATAACCACGCCCGGAAGCGTGCCGCAGGCCGCGAAAATCAGAGGTGCAGCAAATGCACTGTATCCGAATTCCGCTTCCGGCTCCATGTACAAGCCGAGAAGCAGGATCGCTGCCGTGATCAGGGTCACCAGTGTGAAATAGACCGTCATCATGCGCACAAGGAAACTTTTTATCGATTCACTCACAGAGAAACACCGCCTTTCAGTGCTTTTTTCAATTCAGGCACATATTTACGGGAAATCACCACTTCTTCCCCGTTTTTCAGGATCGCTGTAAACCGTCCCCCTGCAGCAGGACGAATCGCCTGGACTTTCAGAAGATTCAGGAGAATGGATTTTGAGACCCGCAGAAAATATTTTTCCCGAAGCATCTCCTCCAGTTCATACAGCCGCTGCCTCGTCTCATAGACCCGACGGCCGCTATAGAGAAACACCCGGTTATCCACGGATTCAATATAGTAGATATCTGTGACAGGAATCTCATACTGCCGGTTCTCGAAGACACCCGTCAGATGCCCCTGCCTCGATTTCACGAAAGCGGCGATCTCCTGCACCTGCTCACTGACACGATGACAGCGTATTTCCACCATCTCCGGCTGATTTTCTGCAATTTTCAAAATCCTGACGTCCATACTGCCTTTT
>JBJESY010000337.1:0-1709 GCA_051883035.1 Anaerovoracaceae bacterium
ATCTTCGTGCTGGAAAAATCCGGCCATCCGGAACTGCTGGTATCCACCGTGGTGCTGCAGACGGTGGCAGCAAACCTGGGCAGCATGCTGACCCCGGTGGGAAATCCCCAGAATCTGTATATCTATCAGCATTACCGCTTCACTGCAGCAAGCTTCATAGAAACGGTGCTTCCTTATGCTGCGGCTGCATTTCTGATGCTTCTGATTCTCATCTTCCTGGGAAAGAAAGAGTCGATACGCTTGGCGCAGACAGATTTTGCGGCGGTACATACGGACTGGAAGCGGGCAGGCGCTTATGTGCTGCTGTTCTGCGTTGCCATCGCAGCGGTGACGGGACTGTTTTACTGGTTTCCTGCCATGCTCCTGATTCTTCTCGCTGCATTCCTTTCGGACCGGGAGATTCTCCGAACGGTCGATTACTGCTTGCTGCTGACCTTTGTGTTTTTCTTTGTGTTTATCGGTAACATGGGCAGTATTCCGCTGGTGCGTGATCTGCTGGGCAGTCTTCTGACCGGAAATGAAGCGGTAGTTTCCATCCTTGCCAGTCAGGTGATTAGCAATGTGCCGGCGACCCTGCTTCTCAGCGAGTTTACGGAGAACAGCCGGGATCTGCTGATTGGCGTTAACCTGGGTGGTCTGGGCACGCTGATCGCTTCCATGGCCAGCCTGATCAGCTATAAGCTGTATGCCCACCGGTATAACGAGACAAAAGGCCGATATTTCCTGTGGTTCACCGTGGTGAACCTGGTGTTCCTGGCGGTGCTGTATGGGCTGTATCTGGCTCTTGGGCGGGTGTGATATGATTTGAAATTTGAAATTTCCAATATCAAATATCTTCGTTTCTCTTTTTCTGTCGACGAACGTCGAATAATGTAAAAATATGACGGAAAATACTGGTTGATAAATTATGGTATTTATGGCATGATTATCATAGTGACCGGTCATTGACAAAACAACGTATTTTACATAAAATAAAGAGGAAGAAGCAATGATGAAAACAACTATTTCCAAGGATATTGACCTGGCAGACGCAAAGGCCGGTTATGATACTGCCTGTAAACAGATTCTGTCCAACCGGGTGGTGCTGGCCTGGATCTTGAAAAGCTGTGTGGACGAATATCGTGACTGCAGCATACAGGATATTGCGGAAAAATATATTTTGAAATCTCCTTCGGTGGCTAGGACGCCGGTTCATGGAGACGATCCGCAGTCGAAGCTGGATGGCCGTATTGTGGGAGAGCGCAATGAAGATGCGTCCATGAAGGAGAGCACCGTCACCTTTGATATTCGGTTTCCGGCCCTGCTTCCCCATTCTATGGAACCTGCGGAGATGATCATCAATCTGGAGGCCCAGAGAAAATATCATCCAGGTTATCCGCTGACCAAGCGGGGATTCTATTACATATGCCGGCTGATTTCCTCCCAGCGTGGGACGGTTTTCACCGGGGAAGCATATGAAAAGATTCAGAAGGTATATTCCATCTGGATCTGCCTGGACCCGCCGGTGCATCGGCAGAATTCCATCACCAAATACGCGGTGAAGGAGGAGCCGGTCGTCGGCAGCTGTCATGAGAACCCGGAGAATTACGATCTGATGACGCTGATTATGATCTGTCTGGGGAATCCTGAAATGGCGGAGGCAGATATACTGCAGATGCTGGATGTGCTGCTTTCCGGCACCATACAGCCAAAGACGAAAAAAGACATAC
>JBJESY010000338.1:0-8601 GCA_051883035.1 Anaerovoracaceae bacterium
CAGAAAGACACAAATTATCGAAGAGATTCAGAAGATCGAAAGAGAAAACCAGGGCAGAGGCGGTATATATTATCAGAACCTGGTGACCGGCGAGACCTGGGGATACAGAGAAAAGGAACCGTATCTGGCGGCCAGCATCGTGAAGCTTCCGCTGATGGCGGCAATTCTTCTGATGAAAAAGCAGGGTTTGACCAGCTTCCGGGATCAGATTACGGTGAAGGAAAGCCAGAAAATCCCCGGCTGCGGTGTGGTGCAGCATATGACCGGAGAGCCGACACTGGATATTGAGACACTTTGCAAATTCATGATTACTATCAGCGACAGCTGTGCAACCAACGTGCTGTTCCGTCATTACGGCGCGGAACGGATCCATGAAAAGTTTCTGGAACTGGGGCTGATCGGAACCCAGTTTAACCGGGAATACTGGGATCTGGAGCGAGAAAACCGGGGAATCAACAATTATTTCGTGCCGGAAGAAATGGGTATCCTTCTGAAAAAGATGTATGATCGGACGCTGGTTGATGCGGAGTCTTCTGCGTGGCTGGAGAACATTCTGCGTCAGCAGCAGATCAATCACAAAATGGGCGGATTTTTGCCGATGGATTTCCCGATGGCACACAAAACCGGCGACGAAGAAGATAAAGCACACGATGTGGGAATAGTTTTTGCTGAAAAACCTTTCATTTTGTGTTATGCTTATATCGGGAACAATATGCAGGTGTACGAGGACTTCATTCGAAGAACCACCCGTACCCTGGCAGAAGACGCCGGCAGCATTGAAGCTGTCATGGCGCGCCTGGCAGAACAGGAGTAAGACGGCAGAGGCCGCCGCAGCGGTTCTGCCGCACTATGATACGAGAGAGGAATCAGAATGAATCAAGGCGAACAGCGAATTGTGGAACAGCTGATGGACAGAATGCATCAGGGCGTGGTATATGTAGACCGGGACGGAATCATTCGCCGGTGCAACCAGGTGGCGAAGGAAATCACAGGTATTGTTTTTAACGCCCATGCCAGCCATGACGCAGGCTGTGTTTCGGAAGGAGATATTGTAATCATCGCAGATAACCGGATTGGAGATGACGACGGAGGTCTGACGGAGCGGGAACTGGGTTTTCTGAACATCCACGATAAGGAAATTCGGGAAGGAGATATCCTTGTGGCAGTGGGAATCTACGGAAATGACAAGGTGCCTCCGCAGTATAAATTCCTTCATAACCATCTGCTGGATACGCCGCTGAAGCTGGATGTCAATTATCTGGGATTCCATGTTGTCGCATCGGTAGATATGGAAAAGAAGGAAACTGCCATTCAGGTCAACGATAAGGTCTTTCGGCTGGGTTTCTTTAATTCTGTGGGAAATATGGTCATCCTGGATGGCACGACGGGAGACGTAAAGTTCTTTCAGGCCAAGGGTTACAGCACGAGAAATGAGGATATGGGCAGACTGCTGCGTGGTGAAAGCTGGCAGGAAAAGAATACGGATGACCTGGACGTGGATGTGAGTGGCGTCCGGTTCCTGGATCTTTTCGATGAATCTGCTTTGTCAGAGCGACTGTTTGCCGTGCTGCAGGGCAAGGCGGAGCAGGTGACGGATCATCTGTATGAGATCAATAAAAGGCCATTTATCTGCAATATTGTGCCGTGGAAGGATGGGGACGGCACAGAGACTTCCGGTGCGTTTCTGCTGCTGCAGGATGCACAGAACCTGGAAAAGCTGCTGGATGACAGAAATGAGATCATCCGTCAGGTGGAAGCCAGTGAAGAGGAATATCAGCCGGAAGAACATGTTTTCCCGGAGGAACTGTTCAGCGCTTTTGCCGGAAAGAGCCGGAAGACCCGGGAAGTGAAATACATGGCCTGGAAAGCCTCCAAAAGCCGGTTCAACGTGATTATTACAGGGGAAAGCGGTACGGGAAAATCCAAGCTTGCCCGGGAAATACATATGGCGGCCAATCCCAATGCACCTTTCGTGGAGGTAAACTGCAATGCCATCGCACCTTCTCTTTTTGAGAGTGAACTGTTCGGATACGTGGGCGGCGCCTTTACCGGAGCCAGAAGTGAAGGAAAGATCGGCTTCTTCGAGGCAGCCAACGGCGGAACCATCTTTCTGGATGAAATCGGTGAGATCCCGCTGGATATTCAGGTGAAGCTGCTTCACGTGCTGCAGAACAAGACGATTTACAGGGTAGGCTCCTCGAAACCGATTAAGGCGGATGTAAGGGTAATCGCCGCAACCAATAAAAATCTGGAGGAAGAGGTGACCATGGGCAGGTTCCGTCAGGATCTGTTCTACCGGATCAATGTATTCCCTATTGAGATTCCACCGATCCGTGAAAGAAAGGCGGATCTGTATCTGCTGATCAATCAGATTCTGAAGAGTGTCTGCGAAAACTACGGGCTGGAACAGAAGCAGTTTTCCGGCGATGCACTGCGGAAAATGGTATCCTACAACTGGCCGGGAAACGTGCGGGAACTGGAAAATGCCATTGAACGGGCGGTGACCTTGTGCGAATCCAATATCATCTATTCCGAACATCTGAAAATCGGAAAAGGCAGCATTCCGACCACCATGAAGGAAATGCTGGAGAAGGAAGAGGAGCGTATTCTGGAAGTCACCCTGATGAAATACAATGGTGACAAACAGCTGGCCATGTCGGAACTGGATATGTCCCGAACCGTTTTCTATGATAAACTGAAAAAATATCACATTAAAATCTGATGATATTCTGAAATTCTGAAAGAAGAAAGTGCAGGTGATTTGCCTGCACTTTCGTTCTTTTTTTCATCCATTTATCCTTTTTATTCCCGTTTATTCCTGTTTACGCCCCTGTTTATTTCACGTATTCCCTTGCCGGACGTTCCAGAATACGGGCGATAATTTCATTTTTATTGGATCCAGCCAGCTCGGAAGCTTCCTGAATCGTCATGGATCCGTCACTGCCGTCTCCGTAGATAATTGCTTCCATACCAGGGCATACGCCCGGTACATCGGTGACATCTGCCATACACTGATCCATGCAGATGATGCCTACCAGCGGACATTTTACGCCGTTGATGATGACATAACCCTTATCCCGCATGTTTCTCGGATAACCGTCTGCATAGCCGAACGGAATGGTTGCGATGATACTTTCGCGCTGGGCTTTCCAGGCGTAATCATAGCTGAGGCCTTCTCCCGGCTGCAGGGTATGAAGCTGGGAAATGGCACTGCGGAAGGTCATGATCTGCTGTACCGGCAGTTTCCCCTTGTGGAAGCCGATCATACCATAGATCAGTGCACCCGGACGGATCATGTTCATTCTGTACTGCGGATAGTCCACGCAGGCGATGCTGTCGGCGATATGCTGGTAACGGAAGGTGCAGCCCCGCTTTTCGAGGCGGTCGATAAAGTCGGTCAGCAGGCTGTACTGTGCCTCGTCCGCTTCTTCACCTGCCAGGGCAAGATGGCTGAAAATGCCTTCCACTTCCACATTTTCCACCTGGAACATCTGATAAACGGCTTCTTCATATTCCGGTGTCGGCATGCATCCCAGACGATGGAAACCGGTGTCCAGCTTTACATGTACTTTTGCTTTCTTTCCTGCTTTTCCGGCCAGTTCGCCCAGAAGTTTCACCTGCTCCAGAGAGAACACGGTCTGGGTAATATTATTTTCAACGATGTAGTGAAGAAAACGGTCTGGCGTGTGGCCCAGAATGAAAACCGGGTAATCCGGATCTGCATCCTTCAGATCCAGTGCCTCACTTAAGGTGGCAACTGCCAGATAGGTGACACCGCATTCCATCAGGGTTGGCGCGATGCCCAGGGCACCGTGACCGTAGCCGTTGGCTTTGATGACCGGCATGATGGCCACATCTTCACCAACCATTTCGCGAATCAGCTGCATGTTGTGCTTCAGTCTGCCCAGGTCTACTGTGACACGGGTATCTCGTACGATTTCTTTTCTCATCTTGTTTCTTTCCTCCTGAAAAAATCCTTGCTGCACGTTTTATCGGATGCTATGATAAACATGATCACATCCGCTCGATTAATAATGCAAATCTCGTGCCATGCAATACGCCGCGCCACACGCTGCGAAATGGTTGGCATGATACTTGCTTTATATTTTTCATATTGATTATTATATCATAGATACAGGAGGATTTGAAATGAGAATTGTGGATATGCACTGTGATACTTTGATCGAAGGTTGGAGAAAACCGGAGAGAAGTCTCTATGATGGAGAAACTTCCATCAATCTGAAGCTGCTGAAGGAGCATGACAGCCTGGTGCAGTTTTTCGCCATGTATCTTTCACGTCAGGAAATGGAGACCATGGATGCCTATGATATTCTGAAAGGGATTTACGGTTATTATCAGACCCAGATGGAGCTGCACAAAGATAAGATCCGTCCGGTTCTTTCTGTGGAGGATGTCATGAAGAACCAGGAGGCTGGTCTGCTTTCTTCTCTGCTTACCGTGGAAGACGGCGTATTCCTGGACGGAAAAATCGAGCGGCTGCAGGAAGCGTATGACATGGGTATCCGGCTGATTACTCTGACCTGGAATTTTGAGAATTCTCTGGGATTCCCATGCAGAGATGATCAGGAAGAACACATGAGAGGACTGAAGCCGTTCGGTATCGAAGTAGTGGAAAAGATGAACGAGCTGGGCATGATCGTCGACGTTTCCCATCTGTCAGAAGGCGGATTCTATGATGTGGCCAAATACAGCAAAAAACCGTTCGTTGCGTCCCACTCCTGTGCGAGAGCACTCTGCAACCACAGAAGAAATCTGACGGATGATCAGCTGAAGACCCTGGGCAATGCAGGCGGCGTCGTGGGCATCAATTTTGAGCGTTCCTTCCTGAAAGAGGGATCGGAGCACGCAACCTTCGATCAGATCATTCAGCACCTGGAATACATGAAGGATAAGGCCGGCATCGATGCCATCGGCTTTGGTTCTGACTTTGACGGTATCGAAGATAACGGCGAACTGGTAAACTACAGCGGTTTCGATCATCTGATTGAAAGACTGGAAGGTCACTTTACATACGACGAAATTGATAAGATTACGCACCTGAATGCGCTGCGCGTCATGAAGGATGTGTTCGGAAAATAGGACATAAAAAGGAGAGGAGGAGAGACCATGAAATTCAAGATTCCGGAGCGACCTTTTGAGGATCAGGTGAAAAAAGAAATGGATGCCTATAAAAGGAAGCTTGCGGAAGGGAAGACGGAAAACTATGATGAGGAGGAAGAGCGGAAAAACAGACGGATTCGGGGAGTAATCTTCCTGGTAATCGCTGCTTTTGCGGTTTTCGTCATTACATGGGGAATCCGCGCTTTATGACATCAGGGGAAAGACGACAGAAAAAACAGCTCGCTGCATGCAGCGGGCTGTTTCTTTGGAAGATGTATTTGTATGAGTAAGATCATGCTTTGGAATTTGTTTCTGCCCGTGCTGCTTCTGCCATCTTCAGCATGCCGTCATGGATTTTTCTGTACTGGGATGCAGTGATGGAAATCGGATAATAGGTTTCTGTGGTATCATCATCCAGGAAGAATACCACCCGACCGCCCAGAAGGTTGTCCTTTTCCGGATCCAACACAGTGCCTTCGCCATTCTTCAGCTGAATGTTCATCAGACGGTCGATCCGGAATTTCGGCTGCTTTCCTTTGGAAGGATCCAGATCCGGCAGAATCACCATGTCTGCTTTGATGTCAATTCCTGCCCGGAGTACCGACATGAGGATCATGATGGAAAACAGGAACGTAACCGCAAAGACGATAATCGGAATCAGCCAGATTCTGCCTCCGTTCATCCTGAATGCCAGGGAAAGGGACAGCAGAACGATGTTTGCAGCCACGAATACGGATGCAGCAATGGCACCCCGCTTATTGATCATAGAAAAATGTCCGTTCAAATTCAAATACCTCCTACTTGATTAAAATTTCGATTTCGTATATAATGCGGATAGATTCACAAAGAAAGGAATTGCATTATGATTACAAAACTTAAAATTGCTGCAGGTCTTATATTGATTGTCGTATCTTTTATTTATATTCTGCGCCGGCCCGGTGTCAGCATGATGGAGTCTCTGATGAACCACCGGCAGGAACAGATGGAAAAGCTGGAACGTCAGCAGGCCGAAGAGGCGCGCCTTGCTGCACAGGATGCGCAGATTGCGCAGGATGCAGAAGCTGACGGCGATTCTCAGTCGCAGGGCTGCTCCGAATAACGGGCCGGCTTAACGTTGTGATCGTAGAAATGCCACCACTCACCATCGTATGGTGTAAAGCCTGCTTTGACCATGATATCGCGAAGATACTCGGCGTTCTTCCTTGCTTCGCCGGTGGTCTTCGGACAGTCAAGGCGGGCGATTTCTGAAAATTCGTCAAACTTGCTCGGCATTGGAATGTCCGTGCCGTCGGCAGCAGTCAGTGTGACGTCAACACACTGACCGTTCATATGTGAGTTTTTAAATTCTTTCATGGTTGCCATGTCCGGCGGATATGCGACGAAATTGTTATCCTGCACCAGGTCCCAGAACCGCTGCTGGGCGCTGACAGGACGGTAGGCATCCCAGATCTTCATTCTGTATCCGTCTTTTTTTGCCAGATTTTTCGCTGTGATTAACTGCTGCGCCGTATGAATATCGATGTAGCATTCCTGAAAGTCATACACGACGCTTCCCGTGAAGTTATCCGGTGTGGCATAGCGAAGGTCAATGATAAAGTCAGGATCCAGATCCAGCAGGCGTACCAGGTTGTTATATTGCTTCATTTCGATTTCTTTCTCCTTTTGTTGTTCTTAATGTAAGTTTGTTCTATTTCTTTGTAAGACTGTTATGCCCTAGGATGGAATGCCGTGACTTTGCCAGAGCACAAGGAATGCGGTAACCGGCGTGATGCAGTTTACCAGAAACGCATAAACGAAAATGCCGTAAAAGACAATCAGCAGCTTCCATGGGTTGGAATATCCGATCAGCGTTTTATAGGTCTTAACGACACCCACATCACCGCGTGCAGCCAGAAATCTGTACAGTCTGTCTATCTCCACTGCATTGACGAATCCCAGACGGTAGAATGGAATTCTGAAGATCGGCGTATCTTTATCGGAATCGACTGTAGTCGTATTGTAGAATTTCACGCCGAACCGATCAAAGATGGCGAAGCGGACCTGGGTCAGATCCAGCGTTTTCTCTTTCCGCAGCAGGCGGTTGTGATAGGTCAGGGTACTGGCATCATATTCGCTGTAGCAGAATTTATATCCGAAGAACAGCGCAATGATCACGGCGAATACGACCAGATAAATCAGAAAGGTCATCAGCGGGCGGACATTTTCGTAGTATCCTTCCACTTTGAAGATCATGATCTCTGCCATTACGCCAAAGTGGAGCAGTGCATAAAAGAAAATGACCAGATACATGATCTGTCGGACGATGGTAGGGTAGGTGTATGTGATTCTCAGTTTGTTCATGAAACGCTCCTTTATTTATTATTAGGATGGATTTTTTTCTCCCCAAAATATTTAAGCAAGAACTATGCCTGAATGCAAGGGGTTTTTTTCGGAAAAACACGGGTACGTCGGCGATCAGAAATAAATGGCGTTCTGAATTCAGGATTTTGCGTTCGAAAAATCGGACAGTAAACTGGTTTCGGAAACAGATCTTGCGCGCATCTCCTTGAAAAGAATGTCACGTTTTGAACACAATCTGAACACTTTTTGATTTTCTGAACGACATTTTTCGATTTGGCACGGGATTTGCAACTGCTATCCGTGCTGCCGGCATACAGGGGCAGGCAGACATTATTTCAACGCAATTATAAACAGATGCGTAAAACGTTATGAGGAGGAACTTGAATTATGATGAACTACTTATTTGCAGCATTCATGATTATCGGTGTTGTTGCCGGTGCGGTAACCGGAACAATGGACGTTGTGCTGCAGAACATCTTCGATTTCGCCCAGACGGGTGTGGATATCGCACTGGGCCTGATCGGTATTATGGCATTCTTCTGTGGACTGATGAAGGTAATGGAGGATTCCGGTCTGTGTGAAAAGCTGGGTAAGGCAATCGCTCCGCTGATGAGACTTCTGTTCCCGGAAGTACCTGCTGACCACCCTGCAAACTCTGCAATGGCCCTGTACTTTGCAGCAGAAATCCTGGGTATCGGCGATGCTGCCACTCCGTTTGGTCTGAAAGCAATGCAGGAACTGCAGACTTTAAACAAGACCAAGGGTATTGCCACCGATGCACAGTGCATGCTGATGGCGATCTCCACCACTGCTATCACTCTGCTTCCTACCACTGCAATCGGTATCCGTGCTGCAGTTCAGGCGGAAGGTGCTGCTGAAATCATCGTGCCGACCATCATCGCAACCACAATTTCTACGATTGTAGGTATTGTCTGCACGCTGCTTTTCCAGAGAACGAAGAGATGGAAACTGGAGAACGTTATCGAGAGAGAAATTGCTGCCGGTACCCTCGAAGTAAATGAGGATTATATCGGAGATGATCCGATCGTTCTTCCGGAAGGTTATGAGCTGAAGGGTTCCGCTTCTGAGAAAGTATATATGTAGGAGGTAGAATAGAATGACAGCGATATTAGAACAGAT
>JBJESY010000339.1:0-1705 GCA_051883035.1 Anaerovoracaceae bacterium
TCCAGACTTGCCCAAAAATCCATAGCAATAGTACGAAGCTGGATTTCCACCTTCTCTGCGATTCCCAGTTTCTCTGCCAGTTCTACAAGCTGCTGCCGGCAGCCTTCCGTCGTTTCTCCCGGAACAACATATCGTTCCACACCGATTTTACATTCATCGCAGACCTTCAGCGCATTATCATAACCACCTTCGATGGTTTTTACGCACCATGTTCCGCAATTCATCTTCGGATGGGATGCCGTCGGCAGCTTTTCAATTTCAGCCGCAAATGCCGCTGCCGTCAGGATTGCGTTTTCGCCTTTCTGCGGATAGTATTTCGTATGTGCAACCTTTCCCTTTACCAGGATATCGTAGACATATCTTCCGCGAAAGCCGACCGCTACATTGTCAAATCTGCATTCTCCCATCACTGCATAATCAATCGAATCCAGCCATCCTTCTGCCTGCACCTGGTAAGTCCCTCTGGAAAGCACCTCTTCATCCGCTACAAATGCCGCCGTGATCTTTCCGGTGAATTCCTCTCTGTGCTCTGTATAGTAGCGCAGCGTCTCCAGAATTGCAGTATCGCCGCCTTTCATATCCATTGCACCCCGGCCGTAGGTTCTGTCTCCAACGACGGTCGGCACCAGGGGATCGGTCTCCCATCCCTTTCCAAAATCCACCGTGTCGATGTGCCCGATCAGCAAAATATTTTTTCCCGGCTTTCCGCTGTCTAATACCGTGACCACGGAATCGGACTGTGTCATTTCCCGATAGTGCGTATAATACGGTGTAAGGCCCATACTGTCCAGTTCCCTGCCTATGAAATGTGCAATTTCGTTTTCATTTCCGCTTACGCTGTTGATTCGGATCAAATCCTGATATAACTTTTCCACTCTGTCCATTCGTTCTTTTCTCCTCCCTGGCACCCTGTGCTTTGATTATAGTACGGCTATGCAACCTTTTCAACGTTTTCTTCTGTCGTCTTCGCCAAACCAATTCCGGTGATGGAAATCAGCAGCGTAAACAGGATGGACAGCCACAGCATCGGTGCAAACGGCAGGAATGCCATGTTTGCTACACCCAGGGTTGCTGCCGTGTAAGAACCGGTTGTGGACCACGGTACCATCGGTGCAAGGCCCGTTCCGGTATCCAGCATGGAACGCATCAGGTTTTTCTTATCCAGACCATACTTCGGATACATATCCTTTACCATTCCGCCGATGACCGGATACGTAACATAGTAAGCTCCTGTGATAAAGAAGAACAGGGTGTGTATCAACGTGCAGCCAAGAGACATGCTTTTCGCATTTTTCGCCACCTTTTCCATATAGCCCAGCAGAATATCCAGAACACCTGCTGCTTTCAGCGGCGAGCCGAAGATTGCTGCAGCCATCAGCAAGGTAATGGTTCCCTGCATGCTGGTTAATCCGCCCCGGTTCAGCATTGCATCAACGGTCGCAGATCCGGACTCTCCGGCATATCCGGAATACATGGTACTCAGAAGCGTTGCGAAATCCATTCCCTGCACTGCCATTGCGAAAATGCCGCCAACGACGATACCTGCCACAAAGGTCGGGATCGTTGGTTTCTTCAGAACAATCAATACGATAACCACAAGAACCGGAAGCAGCAGAATCGGGGACAAGTGGAAATTGGAAGAAACGGTCCTGATAATATCTTCATAGACTTCTCCTCCGACCGTACCATCCCCATAGCGCAATCC
>JBJESY010000340.1:0-1700 GCA_051883035.1 Anaerovoracaceae bacterium
TATTTTTTTCTGCTGCGAATCTCATCCAGATTGGCCAGATAAGAATCATATCGCTTCCGATGGATGCGTCCCTCCTCTGCGGCCCTGCGTACTGCACAGTCCGGTTCACTGCGATGGCGGCAGTCATCATACCTGCACTGACCCTGCAATGCCTCCATTTCCGGATAAAACCCGGCCAAGTTATCTTCTTCCGCTTCCAGTATCTCAAAGGATGTAAATCCCGGCGTATCATAGATCATGCCGCCGTTCTGCAGCTGAAAGATTTCCACGTGACGCGTGGTATGACGTCCCCGGCTGGTTTTCTGGCTGACCGCACCGGTTTCCATGTTCGCTTCCGGATGCAGATGATTCAAAATGGTGGATTTCCCCACGCCGGAAGGGCCTGCCAGTGCGGCTTTCTTACCGGATACAAGCTGCTCCAGTTCCGCCAGGCCCGCTCCTGTTTTACAGCTGATTGTAAGGAATGGATAGATTCCATCATAAATCTCACGAATTTCCCTGATTTCCTCAGCGGAAACCAGATCGCATTTATTCAGGCAGAGCACCGGCTCAATGCCGTTCATTTCCGCCATGATCAAAAACTTGTCGATCAGCATGTAGTTCGGCTTCGGCCGGGCTGGTGCGAAAACCACCAGAAAGGTATCCACATTGACGATGGGCGGACGGATGAACTGATTTTTTCTCGGATGAATGCTGTTGATTACACCCTTTCCATCTTCCGTTTTCTCCAGTTCCACCACATCTCCCACGGCAAGGGTAATTCCGTCTTTCTTGAAGATACCCCTGCCTTTGGATTCTATGATACCTTCATCGGTCAGCACATAATAGAATCCGCCGATTCCTTTCGTTATCAGTCCAGTCATAGATTATTCTTCTCCATCGGCGCCGGTGTCATCTCCGTCGCCGTCTTCTGTTCCGGTTTCTTCCTCGCCGCCTTCATTTCCGTCGTCGTCACCGCCTGCCGGTGGAACCACTTCCGGTGCCTTCGTCAGACGATAGGAAACCTTTGAACCTGTCTCCACCTCCGTACCAGCCACAGGATACTGCGCGATAACCGTATTGGCCGGTGCCAGATCATTTTCTTCATAGGTGATATTATCAATATCCACCACCAGACCTTCTGCCGCAATGGCCGCATCTGCCTGTTCCTTCGTCTTTCCGGTCAGATTCGGCACTTTCGTCGTTTCTTTTCCGGCGCCATCGCTGATTTCAATATTGATCCGGGTTCCGCTGGCAGCTTTCTGACCTGCACCCGGTGACTGGGAGAGAATGATTCCCTTCGGTTTCGGACTGTTTACCGTCTTGATTTCTCCCAGCTGGAAGCCAAACTCTGCAAGATATGCTTCTGCTTCTTTATAGTCCTTATCCAGAATACTTGGAACAACACCATCTTTTTTCCCTTTGCTGACATTTACCGTTACCGTCTGGCCCTTTGCCACTATGGTACCTTCGCTCGGCATCTGGGATGTGATCTTTCCTTCTTCCTGGTCCGGACTGTATACCTGCTCGCCTTCCTGCAGAACCAGACTCAGTTCTTCCAGCTCTGCCTGGGCTTCTTCGACCGTCTTGCCTCTCAGATCAGGCACCGGAATATCGTCACTGTCGCCTCCGAACCAGCCCATAACCGATCCCAGAGCAAAAATCCCGGCACCGAAAACGATGACCGCTGCCACAACGATAACGGCAATAAGACGGTTATT
>JBJESY010000341.1:0-1693 GCA_051883035.1 Anaerovoracaceae bacterium
ATAAAAAGTGTGGGCGGCTGGAATGCCACATATACCTTCGAAAATATTATAGGAAACAACCCGGTGTTCAAGCAGGCAGTGGAATTCGCAGAGCAGACAGCCATGATGGACAGTACGGTTCTCATTGAAGGAGAAAGCGGTACAGGAAAGGAACTGTTTGCCCAGTCTATCCATAATGCAGGTCCCTTCGCAGCAGGTCCGTTTGTATCGGTCAACTGTGCGGCGATTCCTATGAGCCTGCTGGAAAGTGAGCTCTTCGGCTATGAAAGCGGAGCGTTTACCGGTGCCAAGAAGAACGGACAGCCGGGAAAATTTGAACTGGCAGAAGGCGGTACACTGTTTCTGGATGAGATCAATTCCATTCCGCTGGACATGCAGGTGAAGCTCCTTCGGGTACTGCAGGATAAGAAGATCACCCGAATCGGGGGAAACAGCAACATCGAGCTTCACGTGAAGGTGATTGCTGCATCCAACGAAAACCTGTGGGATCTGGTGCAGAAGGGACTTTTCCGGGCAGACCTGTTCTACCGTCTGAACGTGATTACCATACATATTCCGCCTCTGCAGCAGCATGCCGATGATATTCCTGTGATCGCAGCGAATATCGTGGAGAGGCTGTCACGAAGCTACGATGAAGATATCCGGATTACTGACGGTGCCAACAGACTTCTGATGAGTTACAGCTGGCCGGGAAATGTGCGGGAACTGGAGAATATCATAGAAAGAGGCTTCGTAAATGCCCGCCTGCGGAAGGCCGGAGCCATTGACGTGGTGGATTTCCAGAATATGCTGGAATTTGTCCGGCCGAAGATGGGGATGGAACAGCCGCCGGCCAGTTCCCTGCAGACCGCCGCATTCAGCACGCAGACGCTGGCTCCTGCCCCTGTTTTTTCGGGGACAGATGCAGATCTTCAGTCTGCAGAGAAGGCGGTCATTGAAAATTGTCTGAAAAAGAATAAGAATAACATCACCGCCACGGCGAAGGAACTGGGAATGTCGCGAAACACCTTGTACCAGCGGATCCGGAAATACGGTCTGTAAGTCTGCTGCCTGCGGCGGGGCGAAACGTAGAAACGTATTACAGAACCAGTGCCATCACCGTTACCATAAAAAAGATGCTGATGAGAATCGACATGGAGTTGATGGCACTGGACAGGCCCACATCTTCTTTCAGCTCTGCAGTAAAAGCGGGAACGATGGAAGCAATAGGGCTGAAAAACAGGATCGCCAGAGCCTGCCTGGTTTCCAGACTGAACGGAAGAAGAAGGAAGGCACCCGCCGAAAGCAGCGCAGCAATGCCGTACCGGGTGATCAGGATTTTCAGAATAACAGGCAGCTGTGAAGCGTCCCCTGACAGATGAAAGCCCACGCCGATCATAAGCATGGCAAGAAAAGAGTTGGCATTGCTGATGATTCCCGCCAGTGTTATGACGCACTGGGGCAGGCTGAGATGCAGCAAACCCAGACAGATCATCACCAGATAGGTGTCGAAGGGAAAAGAAGAAAACAGCGTTTTAAAGATACGCATGGCGAGATGCCTGGTTTTTCCGCCTTTCACAGCAGAGGCAACAGAGTACGCACCGCCCATGCAGATGAATGCGTTTCCCGTATCAAACAGACTGGTGGTGATGACGCCCGCCGGACCGAGAAAGCTCTGAGCGAAGGGCAGCGTAAAATTACCGATATTATAGCC
>JBJESY010000342.1:0-1684 GCA_051883035.1 Anaerovoracaceae bacterium
TTTATTTCTGTGCAAAATATTCATCCCGGAGCATGGACATCAGGTGAAGGTCTACGTACATTCCGTTCTTTTTGCCGCCGTGCCGCATGTTTCCTTCATTCCGGAATCCCACCTTCTGATAAAGAGTTGACGCGATAACGTTTCCGGTAAAGTAGTCCAGGGTGACCCGTTCACAGTTTCTTTCCTCAAATGCATACTGCAGAGCCAGCCGAAGTGCTTCTTCTCCCAGCCCTTTTCCTCGCATGGCAGGATCTGCGATATAGATTCTGGTAATATCCAGAGAATCGTAGTGATCATCAATCCGGCTGATGTAGATTCTCCCCACCGGCTGATCATTTTCTTTCAGACAAACGGTAAACTGTACCTGGGTTTTGTCACCTTCCCGGCCCAAAAATTCCCGTACCACTTCCTCATAGTCTCTACCTTCATTGATGGTGAAAAACTCTGTCACAGCCGGCTGTACTTCCCACTGTGCGAAGTGTCTGCAGTCATCAAAGGTGCTTTCCCGCAGATACAGTCTGGAGTCCTCTGTTTCTACTGTTTTTTTCACTGTGTTCCCGTTATCCATATTCTCCCTCCGCTTTCTTACGTTTTTGTGATTTTTTCGTGAATCACTGTTTTTTTTCATCTATATATGTTATCATATATAAGACTTTTTTGGAAGTTCCGTAGCAATTATTTCTACGGTTTCATAAGTTCACGCATTGAAAATGCAAGGGGAAACGGAAATGAGTAAACTGAAAGATATACTAAAAAAACATAGAAGAAAAATAATGTATGGTGCTGCAGTCATTGCAGTCATCGCCGTCTGCGTCTGCGGGGCAGTCTTTTTCTTCCATGAAGAAGCAGCAGCTGAACCCAGCCTGGAAGAAGTTCTGGAAGAGAAACTGACTGCCTATGAAACGGATCTTCGTGATTCGTTGGGGTCGATGGATACCAACGCCGATGTGGCAGGCTACCTGCTTTCCTGGGCGAAAAATAAAGAAATACCGGCGACAAAGGATGACGCGGGGAATGTGATTTTTACCATCAAGGCGTCCGAAAACGCAGCTGAAGTTATGCCTGCTGCTATTGTCTGCTCTTTCGATGCAGACAATATGGAAAACCACGTGGAAGAGATGGCGGTTGCCCTCTGCGCAGCGAAAAATGCCGTAAATCACGGAAAACTGAGCGTCGTTTTCCTGGCAGAGGAAAATGGCCAGAAAACCGGTGCACAGGGGTTTGACATCGGGCACTTTACCAATGACACGTCCATTTTCTGTCTGGGAAATTCCGTCGGATCCAGAGTATCCACCGTTACCGGAGGCTACCGGCAGATTCAGATCACCCACAAGCTGGAATACCAGAAACCATCCTATAATAAAGCATATAAAATAACCTTGAAAAACTGTCCTTCCCTGCTGGTGGAAGGTAATATAGGTTCCGTGCCGAATCCGATCAAGGTTCTGGGGAATGTACTGGCAAACTTCAAATCCACGTCCC
Organism: Anaerovoracaceae bacterium; assembly: GCA_051883035.1. GTDB lineage: Bacteria > Bacillota > Clostridia > Peptostreptococcales > Anaerovoracaceae > RGIG7179. The sequence continues at coordinate 1,483 of JBJESY010000342.1, forward strand.
TGCTCTTCGAACTGGGAACATTTTACGGCGGCAGCAGTGCAGACTTCACCCCATCCAAGGCATCCATGACGGTTGTCATCAACGACAGCGATACTGGAAAATTCCAGCGGAAGATGGAAAACTCCATTGAAAAGATTTATGACAAGTTCCACGATGATTATCCGGAGATTGAATATACCTATGAAGAAGTCGATCTTCCTTC
>JBJESY010000343.1:0-8426 GCA_051883035.1 Anaerovoracaceae bacterium
CTTTCCTTCATCGTAGCCCCAGCCCTGGATCCACTGGCCAGCCTCCTGATCTGCCCGGACCTTCCGGATGGCCAGAACCAGATCCTCGATGGAGTAAATGGACGGCGGCAGCACGGAAATCTGCGTCGCGAAATCCGCCAGCATGGTCGCATGCATATGACAGTCCACGAAACCCGGGAGAATGCGTTTTGCACAGAGATCCACCACATCTGCAGCCTCGCCCCGCAGTGCTGCGGCCTCCTCCTCCGAGCCCACCCAGGCGATCCTGCCATCCTTCACCGCCAAGGCCTGGGCATAGGGTCTTTCCTTGTCCGACGTAAAAATCTTACCATTGATATAGAGCGTATCGTACTTCATTTTATGCCTCCCCAATATATTCATCATAGGTGCACAGACGGTCTGTCAGTTTGCCGTCGGCGCTGATTTCCATAATGCGGTTTGCCACGGTCTGGATGAACTCATGGTCGTGGGATGCGAAGAGCACGTTGCCCTTGAATGCCATGAGGCCCTCGTTGACTGCCGTGATGGATTCCAGATCCAGATGGTTGGTGGGCTGGTCCATCACCAGTACGTTGGATCCGTAAAGCATCATACGGCTCAGCATGCAGCGGACTTTCTCGCCGCCGGAAAGTACCTGCACATTTTTATACACATCATCGCCGGAGAACAGCATCCGTCCCAGGAAGCCCCGCATGAAGGTTTCGGTGGTTTCCTTCGTATACTGGCTGAGCCACTCCACCAGGTTGTACCGGCTGTCATTGAAGTAGGCCGAGTTGTCCAGCGGCAGATAGGATGTGGTGATGGTGACGCCCCACTTATAGCTTCCCTCATCCGGTTCCAGCTCACCCATGAGCACCTTGAACAGGGTGGTGTTGGCGATTTCGTTCTCCCCGACGAAGGCGATCTTGTCTCCCTTATTGACCCGGAAGGAGATGTTATCCAGCACCTTCACGCCGTCCACGGTCTTGGACAGGTTTTCCACCGTAAGGATCTCCTTGCCCGGCTCCCGGTCCATGGTGAAGCCCACGAACGGATAGCGGCGAGAGGATGCCGGCATTTCTTCCACCGACAGCTTATCCAGCAGCTTTCTGCGGGAAGTGGCCTGCTTGGACTTGGACTTGTTGGCGGAGAACCGCTGAATGAAGGCCTGCAGTTCTTTGATCTTTTCTTCGTTTTTCTTGTTCTGATCGCGAATCATCTTCTGGATCATCTGGCTGGATTCGTACCAGAACTCGTAGTTGCCCACGTACATTTTGATCTTGCCGTAATCCACGTCCACGATGTTGGTGCAGACAGTGTTAAGGAAGTGCCGGTCGTGGGAAACCACCAGCACAGTGCCCGGATACTCCATGAGGAAATCCTCCAACCACTCGATGGCCTTCACATCCAGATGGTTGGTCGGCTCGTCCAACAGGACGATTTCCGGATTGCCGAACAGCGCCTGCGCCAGCAGCACCTTCACCTTCTGCTTGGCGGTCAGGCTGGCCATCGGCGTATAGAGAATATCCCCGGAAAGTCCCAGCCCCTGGATCAGGCGGCTCACATCGGATTCCGCCTCCCAGCCGTTGAGCTCAGCAAACTCTGCCTCCAGCTCAGCGGCCTTGATGCCGTCTTCCTCGCTGAAGTCTTCTTTCATATAGATTGCATCCTTTTCCTGCATGATTTCGTACAGGCGTGGGTTTCCCTGAATCACCGTATCCAGCACGGTGAACTGGTCGTACGCGAAGTGGTCCTGCTTCAGTACAGACATGCGGATGCCCGGCTTGATGGAGACGTTTCCGGTGGTAGGCTCCAGGTCGCCCGACAAAATCCGCAGGAAGGTGGATTTCCCGGCGCCATTGGCGCCGATAATACCGTAGCAATTGCCCGGGGTGAATTTCAGGTCCACATCCTTAAACAGGGTCTGGCCGCTGAAATTCAGACTGACATTTGTAACTGTAATCAATGTTTCATACTCCTTTTGTTTGTTATCGCAAAAACCTCCTGCCGTTCAGCCTTGCAGTCTTCACTCGTCTGGGGCAGGAGGTTTGTATTTCTCGCTGTTTTAGAATTCCGCTGTCTTCGGCGTTCTCGGGAACGGCAGCACGTCACGGATGTTGCTCATGCCGGTGATGTACATGATGATTCGTTCGAAGCCCAGGCCGTAGCCGGAATGCTTCACACCGCCGTACTTTCTCAGATCCAGGTACCACCAGTAATCCTCTTCCTTCAGACCCAGTTCTGCCATCCGTGCCGTCAGCACGTCATAGCGTTCTTCTCTCTGGGAACCGCCGATGATTTCACCCACACCCGGTACCAGCAGGTCGCAGGCAGCTACTGTCTTTCCGTCGTCGTTGAGACGCATGTAGAAGGCCTTGATATCCTTCGGATAGTCGGTAACGAAGACCGGCTTCTTGAAGATTTCTTCGGTCAGGTAACGCTCATGCTCGGTCTGCAGATCGATGCCCCATGCCACAGGATACTGGAACTCCTTGCCGGACTTCAACAGCAGATCCACTGCCTCTGTATAGGTCACACAGCCAAAGTCAGAGTTTACGATGTGGTTCAGACGATCCAGCAGACCCTTGTCCACGAAGCTGTTGAAGAACTGCATTTCTTCCGGTGCATTCTCCAGCACGTAGTTGATGATATACTTGATCATGGCTTCTGCCACTTCCATGTTCCGTGCCAGATCTGCAAATGCCATTTCTGGTTCGATCATCCAGAATTCGGAAGCATGGCGTGCCGTATTGGAATTTTCCGCACGGAAGGTTGGTCCGAAGGTATAGATGTTCCGGAATGCCAGTGCAAATGTCTCTGCTTCCAGCTGTCCGCTGACGGTCAGATTGGTCTCCTTCCCGAAGAAGTCCTGGCTGTAATCGATGTTTCCGTCCTCCGTCTGCGGCAGGTCTTCCAGCGGCAGAGTGGTAATGCGGAACATTTCACCGGCGCCTTCACAGTCACTGCCTGTGATGATCGGAGTATGCACATAGACGAAGTTCTGTTCCTGGAAGAACTTATGGATGGCATAGGCCACCAGGGAACGAACCCGGAATACCGCCGCGAAGGTATTGCTTCTCGGTCTCAGATGCGCGATCTCCCGCAGGAATTCCATGGAATGGCGCTTAGGCTGCAGCGGATAATCCGGTGTGGAAGTTGCTTCCACCGTAATCTCTCTGGCCTTGATTTCAAACGGCTGCTTTGCCTGCGGCGTCAGAACCACGATACCTTTCACCGCCAGCGCAGTGGCCACATACGCCTTGCTGATCTCTTCGAAATTATCGAGGAACTCTTCTTCATATACCACCTGTACAGACTTGAAGAAGCTTCCGTCGTTCAGCTCGATAAAGCCGAACTTATTGGAGCTGCGGTTGTTTCTGACCCAGCCCTGAATGAGAACCTCCTGATCCGCATACTCTGCTGCATTTCGGAACAGCTCTCTTAACAAAATTTCTTTCATCTCTACTCTTCCTCTTTTTCGCTTTTTGTTTTCCGGCCGGCTTTTCCCATCGGGCATTCGGACCGGAAACTCCCGTACCTTTTATTATAGTGTACCCGCCGTCCGGAAGTCAACATGAATATTGACTTTCCCTGCTTCTCCACCTATAATAATCTGTAATTTCCATATCTTTTATACTTTTATCGGAGGTAAATCATGACTGAAATACAGTGCCTGACGCTGGCACAGCTTTCCGGCGGCAGCGCCTACGGTCTGGATGCCGCCGGCGGTCTGATGCAGCTGCTGGAGGAAAAAGGCATCGGCTGTGATGTAGGTGTTACCGTGGTTCCCAATGTCTGCAGCGCCGTGCTCTTTGACCTGAAATGCGGAGATTATCGAATTCGCCCCGATGCAGCCATGGGCCGGGCAGCCGGAGAAGCAGCGTTTCTCCGTCAGCCGTTTCTCAGCGGCAATTACGGTGCCGGTACCGGTGCCACAGTAGGAAAGCGAAATGGCCTGGAATGCGCCATGAAAGGCGGATTGGGCAGTGCGGCATTTCGTTACGGCAGGCTTTATGCTGCAGCGATCTTCGCCGTCAACTGCGTCGGAGACGTGGTGGAAAACGGTCAGATCCTCGCCGGTGCGAGAAAGGCCGGGAGCATGGATTTTGCGGGAAGTGAGGAACTGATCCTCCAGTCTGCCGAGGCGGAAAAAGATCTTTTCAGCACCCGTCCGAATCGGACGGAAGGTGACGGAAATACGGTCATTGGCGTCATTCTGACCAATGCAGATCTCACAAAATCGCAGGCCACGCGCCTCGCATCCCAGGGGCATAACGCCATTGCCCGTGCGATCCGTCCTGCCCATTCCATCTATGACGGTGATACGGTATTCGCCCTGGCCAGCGGTGAAGTGCCGGCTTCCCAGGATGCCGCGGGCATTCTGGCTGCCCATGCTGCCGAAGAAGCCATACTGGATGCAGTACGTTCTGCACAGACCTGGGGTTCCTGTCTTTCTGCTGCAGACCGTACAGGCGATTCAAAATCCGAATGTTCCTTCAACCAATTTACCACGGATTGATTAACAAAAGACCCGGCTCATCGCCGGGTCTTATTATGCATTTTATTCAATTCCATCGAAGCTTTAGTAAACCTTCGCACCTGCAGGAATCTGATCATCCAGCAGGATAAAGTTCAGCATCTCTTCTCCGTCATAGTTGTTAACGCAGGACAGCAGCATGCCGTTTGACATCTCGCCCATCATCTTTCTCGGCGGCAGGTTCACGATTGCAACTGCAGTCTTTCCAACCAGTTCCTCCGGTTCATAGTATTTATGAATGCCGGAAAGGATGATTCTGTCTGTGCCGGAACCGTCGTTCAGAACGAACCGGAGAAGCTTTTCGCTCTTCGGAACCGCTGTGCATTCCTTGATCTTTACTGCTCTGAAATCGCAGGCTGCAAAGGAATCAAATTCCACATATTCTTCGAATAACGGCTCCACTTCGATTTTCGTCTGATCCAGTACTTTTACTGCTTTTTCTCCCTGTTCCTTTGCCTTGCCCTTCACTTCCGGCTTCATGGTCGGGAAGAGCATGATATCGCGGATCGAAGGCTGATCGAGGATGAGCATGATACATCTGTCGATACCAACGCCCAGACCTCCTGTCGGCGGCAGACCCACTTCCAGTGCATTTACAAAGTCTGTGTCCATCGGGTGCGCTTCGTCATCGATACCGCAGTCCAGCTGTCTCTGCTGCTCTGCGAATCTCTCATACTGGTCGATCGGGTCGTTTAATTCGGAGAATGCATTTGCAATTTCCCAGCCATTGATATATGCTTCAAATCTTCTGGTAATGCGAGGATCTTCAGGATCTCTCTTTGCGAGAGGGGACACTTCTACCGGATGTCCGATGACAAATACCGGACCGTCCAGATATCCCGGAACTTCTTCGCAATATTCTTCGAACATCTCAGCCAGGATCTTTCCTCTGCTCTGATCCTTCACTTCCTCTGCATCCATACCATGCGCAATTGCTGCTGCTCTTGCCTCTTCATCGGTTTCAATCGCATCAAAATCAACGCCTGTGATTTCCTTGATTGCATCGGACATGGTAAGTCTTCTCCAAGGCGGAGTGACATCAAATTCTTTGCCCTGGTACTTGATAATCGGAGTACCGTTTGCGGCCATCTGTGCCTTGTATACCATCTGTTCCGTTACTTCCATTACGAAGTCCATGTCCTGGTATGCAGCATAACATTCCATGTTTGTAAATTCAGGGTTATGCCGACGATCCATACCTTCGTTACGGAACATCTTGCCCATTTCATAAACTCTGTCGAGGCCGCCTACGATGCATCTCTTCAGGAAAAGCTCGTTGGAGATTCGGAGCTTCATATCAAGATCAAGAGTGTTGTGGTGCGTTTCGAAAGGTCTTGCGTTGGCACCGCCTGCAATGGTTGTAAGAATCGGCGTATCTACTTCAAGATATCCGTAATCTTCCTCCAGCACTCTTCTGAATTCCTTAATGATTGCAGCTCTCTTTAAAAATACTTCTCTGACTTCAGGGTTGATAATAAGATCAACATATCTCTGTCTGTATCTCTGATCCTGGTCCTTCAGACCTGCCCATTTGTCAGGAAGAACCTGAATGGACTTGGAGAGAAGCACAACTCTGGTTGCATGCACTGAGATTTCACCAGTTTTCGTCTTGAAGACTTTCCCTTCGATGCCGAGAATATCGCCCATGTCATATTTCTTAAACCACTGATACTCTTCTGCACCGATATCGTCTCTCCGTACATATACCTGTATTCTTCCCTGCTTGTCCTGAATATTGATGAAGGAAGCCTTTCCCATATTACGGAATGCCATGATACGGCCGGCAATGGAAACCTCCTGGTCTTCCATGGCCTCAAAGTTCTCCTTGATATCCATGCTGTGCGCAGTCACATTCCACTTCTCTTCCAGAAACGGATTTCTGCCTGCGTCCTGCAGGGCCTTCAGTTTTTCTCTTCTGATTTTTCTCTGTTCACTTAATGCTTCTTCGGATACTTCTGCTTCGGCTGCCTCTTCAGCAGCCTGGTTTCTGATATCTTCTGTGCTCATCTTTTCTTATTTCTCCTCTTTGCTGATGTTCTTAATCTTATAGGTCACCAGTCCGTCCGGTACAACGATTTCCACCTCGTCACCGATTTTCTTTCCCAGCAGATGCTGTCCAACCAGAGATTCGTTGGAAATTCTGCCTGCAAACGGATCAGCCTCCGTGGAACCCACAATGACAAATTCCATTTCTTCATGGCTTGCCATGTCTTCCACCTGTACCTTCAGACCTACGCTGACCTGATCCTTCGGCACTTCATTTTCATCAATGATCTTGGCCTTACGGATCATATTTTCCAGTTTAATGATTCTTTCTTCCAGTTCCGCCTGCTCATTCTTCGCGGAATCATATTCGGAGTTTTCGGAAAGGTCGCCATAAGAAATCGCTTCCTTTAATCTTTCGGATACTTCCTTACGTCTCACGGAAACCAGTTCTTCATGTTCCGCTACAATTTTGTCATACCCTTCCTGGGTTAATAGAATTTCTTCTGCCATTTTTTCTTTTCTCCCCTTTTTCTATATTCCTGATCTTCCTGCCGGTCTGCCCCATGGCATCCGCAGAAACTGATTTAACAGTATATGCAGTATTTGGACAAAGTATATGAATCAGACGTATGCGATATGCACGTTTCTGCAGTTTGTCAGATAAATCAGTGTCGCATAGTTAATGTCAAATTCCATGATGTCTCCAACCTTGTAATCCTTTTCTGCATCTTCAATATCCACGATGGTGTGGTCACTGGACGCACCGAGAATCTCAATGCCTTTTTCCAACGGAAGAAGCTCTGCCGGATCACCGTAGTCCACCTTGCCCATGGCAAGAAGGGCTCTCTTGCGTATCCCTCTGTCCACATATACCGGAGTATGGCCGAATGCATCTACACCCACTTCTCCGACCGGATGGGACGGTTTATCTTTTACTTCAATGACTTCGGCCTTCAGCCGGAAGTTATCCTGACATAAATCACTGATATCATAATGATAGAATACGTCCATGTCACGTGCCAGCAGGATGCCTTCCCCTACCCGGAGCAGGTTGATCCTCTTCGGGATGTTGCCGTCCCATACACGCAGCAGACTGCTGGTGGCGCCGCCGGAGATATACTCCAGTTCTCTGCCCAGACGTGCTTCAATACGCTCTGCCAGTTCCACCAGTTCCTCCAGCTTTTCCACCGTCGGAAGAATGGAGCCGTAGCATCCCACATTGGTGCCGATGCCGACCAGCTGGATGTTAATCATCTTGTTTTCGATGTATTCTGCCACATCGACCAGCTCATCCTTATCCCACCAGCCTTCCCGCAGGTCTCCCATATCAGCCATCAGAATGACCTTATGAAGTTTCCCCTGGTTTCTGGCTTCCTCGTTGAGCGCCTTGATCACTTCCAGCTCACTGTTCAGGCTGATGTCCGTCAGACGGATCACATCCTTCACCTCACTGAGCATCGGAATACGGATCAGCATCATCTTTTTATCGATGCCTGCATTTCTGGCATCTTCTATCTGTTCCAGACGTGAAGAAGCGATAAATGCAGCGCCGCCTTCCGCAAACTGTCTGGCAACCTCTACATCACCGGTTGCACCCTTGATAACTCCGGCAATCTGAATGCCGTAACTGCCGCACCTTTCTACGACCCGTGCAACATTGTGTTTTAAGTGGGCTAGATTAACCTCTATCCTCGGATATCTCTCCTTCATCAGTACATGTCCTCCTAATTTACAGTGTGCTATGGCAACACTTCTCCTTATATCATATACCATAACACTGACTATTTCGATATTTTAACATTTTTTCTGTCCGATTGCAAGGAAAAATCCCGCAAAAACCGTGGTTTCTGCGGGATTTCGAAAACTTTTCGGCTCTGCAGGCACGTCCGGCCTACGCCCGGTTTTCCTCCAGGAATTCGCTGAA
>JBJESY010000344.1:0-6177 GCA_051883035.1 Anaerovoracaceae bacterium
TATGGAACAATGCAGTAAGTGCAAAAATTATTGCAGCCATACATGATATTGACGAATGCCTTATGCGGAAACAGACGCTTGGAAGGCAAGCCTTCCACGATCTCCTCGCGATCCGGAAGGATGGCCAGCTGCTTTTCCTTTTCCCGGTACAGATTATCCAGAAGCTCCGGCAGCTGGTGGAGATTATGTGTGCCGAAAATCACATCGACCCACGGATACTTTGCCTTCAGCGTATCGATGACATGCTGCTGCTGCATCATGCATCCGCAGACGCAGACCGTGAAATTCTCTCCCTGCTCCATCTTCTTCTTTTTCAGCTGCCCCAGCGTGCCGAAAAACCGTTTGTCCGCATTTTCCCGGACACTGCAGGTATTGAAAATAACGATGTTCGCATCTTTTCTTTCCTTCGCCTGTACATAGCCCCGCTCCAGCAGCATACCCGCCAGCGTTTCCGAATCATGCTCGTTCATCTGACAGCCGAAGGTTGTAATATGAAATGATTTTTTCAAGCTATTCTTCTCCTGTTCCCTCCTACCAGGCTTTTTTCGCCTGTTCGAATTCATTTTTTATTTTTTCCAGAAGTTCCGGTTGGGTCAGAACCTCCAGCCCGGTAAGGGCAAGTGCCTTAGCCCCCAGTTCCAGCACCCGGTCTCCGGCCTGCGTGATGGTCGCCTCGGCGAATTCTCTGGAATGGAGACTCAGCTGCGGGCAGTTCATTCCGAGCCATGGATGAATGGCAGGAACCACATGACTCACGTCGCCCATATCCGTAGAGCCGCCGCTCTTTCCTTTCGGCATGACGCCGCCTCCCAGAGCCTCATAATGCCGGTTAAACACATCGGATAAGGTATCGTTGGTCACCATATCCATGTTTCCCGGTTCATTATTCCAGATTTTCCAGGTAGCCCCCACTGCGCCGGCGGCCGCTGCCGCACACCGCTCAAACAGACTGCGGATCTTCCGGATATCCATCACAGAATCAGCCCGAACGATATATTTCAGCGACGCATGATCCGGAATCACACTGCACTTTTCGCCGCCATCCACGAAAACGCCGTAAATATTGGTATCCTTCAGATACTGTTTTTCAAATCCAATCAGTGTATAGAAATGAACGGCAGCATCCAGCGCATTAATGCCTTCCTCCGGGTGTGCACCGGCATGGGATGATTTCCCGAAGAATTCCACCTGCCATGCATCCAGTGCCGTGGTTTTGCCGCTGGAAAGGTTCACCGGATTGGGATGAACGGTCATGGCCACATCCACTTCGTCGAAGGCCCCTTCCTGGCTGAGCTGAACCTTGCTCACAAAGCATTCCTCCGCCGGTGTGCCGTAAAGAACCACACGGCCTCCGGTTTCAGCGACTGCCTCTTTCAGTGCCAGGGCCGCACCCAACGGTGCAGCGGCGATGATATCATGGCCGCAACCGTGGCCAATCTCCGGCAGTGCGTCATATTCTGCCGTCAGACCGATGGATGGTCCCGTTTTTCCACTGTCAAATACAGCGCGGAAGCAATACGGAATCCCATGGAATGTACTGTCCACATGAAAACCGTGGTTTTTCAGTGCTTCCTCCAGCAGTGCAGATGCTTTCTCCTCTGTACCGCCAACTTCCGGATTTTCATAAAGATAATCCCGGATTCTTTTCAGTTCCGGCAGATGGATTTCTACCGTTTCCAGCATTCTGCTTCTCAGCTCCTCGTTCAAATTCCTTTCTCCTTCCATTCAGACATCCCTGTATTCAGACAGTCCTGTATTCAGGCATTCAGCAGCTGAACCATCAGGTCGCCGTCGATATTGCCGCCGCTCATGACCAGGGCCACGTTTTGTCCGCCAACTCTGTCCCGGTTGTCCATGACCGCCGCCACAGTGGCAGCGCTGGCCCCTTCCACGATATACTTTTCTTCCTTGATCATGTATTTCACAGCTTTGCGGATCGTCGCTTCCTTCACCTCGATGATGTCATCGATATAATCCCGCAAAATCTCAAATGCCAGCTTTCCCACACCGCCTACCAGTGCGTCGCAGACGGTATCGCCGGTTACAGGATATTCTTCATAGAACACATCGTCGGCAAAGGCCCGGATCATGGCAGGGCAAACCTCCGTCTGGACACCGACGACGCGAATATCCGGGCGGACGGACTTGGCGTAGACAGCAATCCCCGTGCTGAGACCGCCGCCGCCGATAGGCACCACGATGGTATCGATCTGCGGATTTTGTTCCAGAATTTCCAGGGCAATGGTACCCTGACCGCCGTAGATCTTCGGATCATCATAGTACGCATCGATATAGGTCATGCCGTGTTCTTCTATGTACGCCATGCCCAGACGGTGTGCTTCATCATAATTCTGTCCCAGAAGCATGGCCTGCGCACCATAGAACCGGATTTTATCCACCTTCGCCTTCGGGGTGGTCTCCGGCACGATGACGACTGCATTCTCAATGCCCAGAAGCTGCGCCGCATAGCTGACGGAGGCACCATGGTTTCCGGAAGAAATGGTGGCCACACCGCGTCGGCGTTCCTCTTCGGTCAGCGTCGTCATCTTGCTCAGGGCGCCGCGAAGTTTGAAACTCTTTACGGTCTGGGCGCATTCCAGCTTAAAGAAATACCGTCTTCCGTCTTTCCCCAGATAGAGGGATTCTTCCAGCGGCGTTCTGTAAATATATGGTTTGATTCTCTCGTAGGCATCCAGCACCTCCTGTGCGGAGAAGGACTCAGATGATGTGCATTTCATTTTTCATCTCCCTGTTCATCAGATAATTGACGGCATCTCTGGCTTCCATCTCGCCATGGATTACCTTATATATGCTCTCTGTTATCGGCATTTCAATCTTGTGCTGCTGCGCCAGGGACCAGGCCGCTTCTGCGGTAGATATGCCTTCCACTACCATGCCGATTTCCCGGGTTGCCTGATCCGGCGGCATGCCCTTTCCAATCAGAATGCCGCAGCGGCGGTTTCTGGAATGCATACTGGTGCAGGTAACAATCAGATCTCCGATCCCGGTCAGTCCGGAAAAGGTTTCTATGTCAGCGCCCAGACAGGTTCCCAGCCGGCACATTTCCGTGATTCCCCTGGTCATAAGTGCGGCTTTCGCATTGTCACCATAGCCCAGTCCGTCAGACACACCGGCCCCCAGGGCAATGATGTTTTTCAGCGCACCGCCCAGCTCCACGCCGGCCATATCGCTGTTTCTGTAGACACGTAAGCGATCCGTGATGAAGATCTCCTGTACCTCCCTGGCCAGTTCTTCATTCTCTGCTGCCACTGCAACCGTAGTGGGCAGATTTCTGGCAACCTCCTCCGCATGAGACGGACCGGACAGAGCCACATACCGAACCTCCGGCAAAATTTTCCGGGCAACCTGACTGAGCCGGAGAAGCGTCCCTTTTTCAATCCCCTTAGCCACGTTTACCGTAATTATTTCTGGTTTCATAAGTGGTTTTGCCTGGGAATATACGCTCCGAAAGGTCTGGGCAGGCACAGAAAACAATGCCACATCCGCATCCTGCAGTGCCTCCTCCAGTGTATAAGCCATATCCAGTTCATCCGGCAGGCGAACACCCGGCAGATAGTGGGGATTTTCTCGGGTTTCCTTCATCAGATCCAGCTGCGCCCGTTTCCGTCCCCAGATTCTGACTTCATGCCCCTTTCCCGCCAGCACCATGGCCAGTGCAGTGCCGAAGCTTCCTGCACCGATGACGCCGATTTTTTTCTTTTGCATTATTTCTCCCCCTGATTTCTTTCACATTATGATTTCTTAAACGATTTTATTTCTTAAATGACATTTTCGGTTCTTCTCCCCGCAGGAGTCTGCCGATATTGGCGCGGTGTTTTACAATCACGATGACTGCCATGACGAAGCCCGGCACGAAAAATCCAGGTTCCATAAACCATGCCAGCACAGGAAATGATACTGCACCCATGATGGAGCCCACAGACATGCGTCGGGTCAGCAGTACGAAAACAGCCACCACTGCCAGCACAGACAGACCCAGCTTCCAGTTGACCGCCATGATCACACCGAAGGCTGTGGCCACGCCTTTTCCGCCTTTAAAATGATACAGGCACGGCCAGATGTGTCCGCAGAACGCAGCCACGGCACAAAGGGTTCCTGCGGTATATCCTCCCATCAGGAATCCCAGCTTCACTGCGATGAAACCTTTGAGTATATCCACCACCATGGTGATCAGCGCAGCCTTTTTCCCCAGGGTGCGGAGCACATTGGTAGTTCCGGCATTTCCGCTTCCCACTTTTTTGATGTCGACGCCGTTCATTTTTCCCAGAATGATTGCCGGGGAAATATTTCCGAGGAAATAGGCGATCACGATGGAAAGCAGGCCGGCTGCCGTTAAATCAGATGTCATAAAAACAACTGGTGAAAATGAAACCATTACTCGATCTTTTCTCCTTTCTCCCGGAACACAAACTTCAGGGAAGTACCTGCAAAGCCGTATCCCTCCCGGATCTTGTTTTCCAGATACCGGGCATAGGAAAAGTGCATCAGTTCCCGGTCATTGATCTGGAAGCTGAACAGCGGCGGTTTCACGCCCACCTGCGTCACATAGTATATCTTCAGCCGTCTGCCCTTGTCTGACGGCGGCTGTTTCATCATGGTTGCATCGGAAATCAGGCTGTTCAGCTGACCGGTCGGCACACGCATAGCTCGATTTTCTGCCACTGCTCTTGCCATGTCGATAACCTGATTCACACGAACCTTGTCCTTAACTGAGATAAACAGGGACGGTGCATAAGACATGAACTGCATTTCCGCCTCGATCAGCCGCTGGAAATCACGCAGGGTGTTGGTTTCCTTCTGAATCAGATCCCACTTGTTCACCACAACGATAATTCCCTTTCCCGCTTCATGGGCCACGCCTGCGATCTTCTTGTCCTGATCTGTGATCCCCTCTGCCGCATCGATCATCAGAAGGCATACATCGCACCGCTCGATGGCTGCCACCGCACGGATGACGCTGTACCGTTCGATGTCTTCATTGACCTTGCTCTTGCGGCGGATTCCGGCCGTATCGATCAGGATATATTTTTCTCCGTCCTTTTCAAACGGCGTGTCGATGGAATCCCGGGTCGTTCCTGCAATCGGGGAAACAATCACTCTGTTTTCTCCCAGCAGACAGTTGATGAGAGAGGATTTTCCCACATTCGGTTTTCCGATGACCGCAATTTTCGTCGCATCATCGTCCTCATCGTATTCTCCCTTCGGGAAGCTGTGGACCACTTCATCCAGCACATCGCCGAATCCCAGCATGTTGGCTGCGGAAATCGCCATGGGTTCACCCAGCCCCAGTTCATAGAAGTCATAGAAATCCATGGACATCTTTGACGGTGCGTCGATCTTGTTGACCACCAGAATCACCTTCTTGCCGGTACGACGCAGCATGGTTGCCACCTCCCGGTCCGCCGTGGTCAGGCCGTCTTTTCCGTCACACATGAAAATAATCACATCTGCCATATCCATGGCAATCTGCGCCTGTTCACGCATCTGTGAAAGGATGATATCGGCACTGGAAGGCTCGATACCGCCTGTATCGATCAGTGCGAAGTGAATGCTGTTCCACTCTGCCTCTGCATAAATCCGGTCTCTGGTTACACCCGGTGTATCTTCCACGATGGACACCCTGCGTCCCACGATCCGGTTAAAAAACGTGGATTTTCCAACATTTGGTCTGCCGACTACGGCAACGATCGGTTTACTCATCGAAAATTCCTCCTATAAACCATGCCGGATCGAAGGCCATCAGATCCTCAATGCCTTCGCCTACGCCGATAAACTTCACCGGCATGTCAAATTCATCTGCCACGGTAATGGCAATCCCGCCCTTGGCCGTTCCGTCCAGCTTGGTCAGCACGATACCTGTGATATCCGCCACATCGCCGAACTCCTTGGCCTGGGAAACCGCATTCTTTCCCGTGGTGGCATCCAGCACCAGCAGAGTCTCCCTGGACGCCTCCGGATATTCTCTGGAAATGATCTTATTCATCTTTTCCAGCTCATTCATCAGATTCTTCTTATTCTGAAGCCGTCCAGCCGTGTCACAGATCAGTACGTCGATATTCTTGGCTCTGGCAGACTGAATCGCATCAAAGATCACGGCAGAAGGATCCGCACCTTCCTGATGCTTCACCACATTGATCCCGTTTCTTTGTCCCCAGA
>JBJESY010000344.1:6277-8337 GCA_051883035.1 Anaerovoracaceae bacterium
TCCGGCTGGGTAATATTTTCATTTTTAATCTTCGAACGGAGATTCTCCATGATACGCATGGTGGTATCCATGCCGATATCGGAGGTGATCAGCACCTCTTCCAGCTCATCCATCAGATCCTCGTCCACCTCTGCACGCATCATGATGACATCGCTGATTTTTTCAGAAAGCCGTCCAAAGAAGGATTTCTTTTCTCCAAATAATGACATTCCTGTCCTCCTGTTTCTCTTTATTACATCTCAGATTTACATCTCGAAGTTATCGCCCAGCCGCAGAGACAGAACCTTGGAAATGCCCTGCTCCGGCATGGTCACGCCATACAGTACATCCGCATGCTCCATGGTTGCCTTCTGGTGGGTCACGATGGCAAACTGAATATTTTCAAACTTCCGCAGATAGGTGGCGAACCGGTCGATATTGGCATCGTCCAGCGCCGCTTCCACCTCGTCCAGTATGCAGAACGGGGTCGGCTTGGTCTTCAGTACGGCGAACATCAGCGCGATGGCCGTCATGGTCTTTTCGCCACCGGACATCAGATTGATATTCTGCAGCTTCTTTCCAGGCGGCTGTGCGATGATCTCAATGCCTGCCTCCAGCGGGTTGTTCTCATCATCCAGACGCAGTTCCGCATGACCGCCGCCGAACAGCTGACGGAAAATATCCTCGAAATTGATCACAATCTGGTCGAAATTCTCCTTGAACCGTTCGCGAATGGTCTTATCCATATCCTGAATGATCTTTTTCAGTTCATCCATGGCCGTCAGAATATCTGCACGCTGCTCCGTCAGGAAGTTATACCGTTCGCTGACCTGCTCGTACTCCCGGATGGAACCTACATTCACATCGCCCAGCTCACGGATCCGGTTTCGTATCTCACGGCTTTCTTTCGTCGCCGTTGACATGACGAAATCTTCCTTTTTGAATTCCATGGCCTGCAGATAGGAAACCTCAAATTCCTCCCAGAGTTTTTCCTTAAAGGTATCCAGCTGCGTATCGTTCTTCGCGATTTTGATTTCTGCCTGATATTTCTGATCCTGGAAGGCATTCAACCGGTCTGCAGCCTGGGACTGCTGCTCGGAAATCCGGTTGATGGTTTCTGACAGACCCGCCCGTTCTTCGCTGACCGCCTGGATATAGCGTTCCAGTTCTTCCTTTTCTTTTTCTTTCACTTCTGCCTGACCGGCTGCATCCTCCGAACCGAAGAGAATCCGGTTCTTCTCTCCTTCCAGCTTCTCCAGCTGCTCTCTGCGGACATCCATCTGTCCCTGCAGATCATCTGTGGTCTCCTTCATGCGATGCAGGAGTTCTTCCAGCGATTCGACTTTGCTGTCCCAGTTGTTCTTCGTAATCCGGATCTCTGTAATGGCATCGCTGGCCTCCTGTACCCGTTCTTTCGCTGTTTCCCAGTCTGCCATGCTGCGGTCGATTCCCGCCTGCACTTCAGCGATTTTCTTCTCAAAATCTGCCGCCTCCAGCAGATATGCTTCAATCATCCTGTCTGCTTCGGCAAAGTCTTTTTCCAGGGCAGCCAGTTCATTTTCTGCTTTTTCTTTTCCGCCGGACAGATCCTTGCCGCTTTCTTCCAGCGTACGGATCCTGGTTTCCAGTGTGGTAACCTGAAGCTCTGCCTGATGGAAATCACGCTGGGTATCTTCAATGACATCCCCCATCTCGCTAACGATGTCCTGCAGTTCCTCCAGTCTTTCCGCCACCTCTGCAGACTGTTTCCGGATCTCATTTATCTGCTCGTCCAGGCGATAGATTTCCTGTTTTCTTTCCAGCAGGTTGGCTGTGGCATTCTTATATTTACCGCCGGTGATGGCACCGCTGGCCTGAATGATTTCACCATCCAGCGTGACGAATCGCAGCCCCGAAGCACCCTGCATTTTGGAGAGCTTCACGGCATGATCCATATCATCCACGATGGCAACCCGGCCAAGCAGATAACTGAAGATTCCCTCATATTCCGCCTTATATTTCACACAGTCTGCAGCCAGACCCAGATAGCCTTCCACCTGCTCAATCCGCCGCTCCACATCCGCTTTGCGGCCTCTGACAGA
>JBJESY010000345.1:0-8252 GCA_051883035.1 Anaerovoracaceae bacterium
CTGCCGTATCCATACAGAAACCCGGGGCATTCCATCCGTTATCGTGCCAGTAAAAGTTATTATAATGTCCGAATTCATGGAGAAGAACCACCACATCGAAGAGCTCTCCGGTTCCGCAGGTGAAGTAAAACGGTTCATTGAGATTCTGAAATATTGCGGTATAATCCGTATACGCTTTGACTTCGCTTGGTTCCACGTCATACAGGCCGTGTTTGATCATGTACTGAAGCGGTTCCTGCAGCTCATCGGACATCTGCTGCAGACATGGAAGAAGGTCTTGCACCACTTCTTCCAGATCGTAATGCGCACTGCTCACCTGAGTATCATAGGAAGCATACTGCCTGTACACTGTTTTATAAAGAGGTACAATGTACTTTTTCACAGCTTCCCGGAAGGCTCCCAGTTCCTGCGGCATATAATCGCGGGAATATACCTTCTCATAGGCATAATCACCATAGGAATCGTACCCTTTCAGCGTGGCAATCTGCCGGCGAATTGGCAGAAGCTCCATAAATACAGCCCCAAACCTGCGGTTCTCTTCTTTTGAAATTGCAGTTGTGATTTTTTCATATTCCTGTCTGGTCAGCGTCCCGTCTGCATAGGCGCTCGCGGCCGAAGCGTAGGTCCAGACTTTCCCTTCATACTCCGCTTCGCTTTCCACACTTCGCGCCGTAAGATATTCATTGACCAGTGCGGATTCCTTTTCCTTCAGCGTACGCAGCTCTTCTGTCATCGCATTGTAGTTCAGCAATTTTGCCTGTTTTTCTTCGGTCAAAAGCGAATCCAGGCTGGAAGCACACGGCGACTGCAGAATCTCTTTCAGGCACAGAGTAAAGCAATCTTCTGCCTTGTTTAAGACGCTGCTCATCTCCTGCTTCCGCAATGATGCGACTTCATCCATCACATTCTGGTCGAACTGAATATTCGCAAGCGTCTCCATATCGCTTCCCTTTTCTAAAAGGCTGGCCAGTTCCTCAACGCCTTGTCTTACGACATCCGCGTTGGCTGCATCCTTTGCCAGCAGACACAGAGAATCTGCCTTTTCCCGGATGTCCTCCAGATCAAACGGCTGATATTCCATGTCCTCGAAATCCACATCCCCATGATACTGCGGCGTGAAAAAGTTCGTGTCGCGAACCTTCCCTTCCGCGGCGAAGGCAGAGGACGGTATCAGCTGCACCGTGACGCAGACCGCGAGAAGCAGGGCGAGAAGTCTCCGTTTCTTTTTCATTTTTCTTTTCCTTTCTCTCTTTTTTCGGAGCAAAATCCAAAATCCGGCCTTTCTCCGCATGTTTCGATCGATTTACGGTTCTTATTATACTATTTTTTCTCAGTTTGCGAAACAATTTCTCTGCAATTTTTCGCATCATAAAAGGGGAGCAAATACAATGTATCTGCTCCCCTGGACATTCGCAGCTTATTCTGCCGTATGTGCGCCGCCGAATACCTTTTCGCCTTCCTCCATGACGAATTCCTTCAGACGGGCCACATGATCGCCGGCAGCCACACGGGCTTTTTCCGCATCGCCGCTGAAGATGGCCTCTTCAATTCGCTGATGCTCCTTCGGCATGCTCTCATACCGGTTGAAATCATCGTAGTAAATGTAGCGGAACCGCAGTGCCAGTTCCTGCACCGTAGAAAATACCTGCATCAGCGTCTTGTTGCCGCTGATGGAAATGATCAAGGAATGGAACGCTTCATCATAGCGGATAATTTCTTCGATATTCTCTGAATCTACTGCAATTCTGTATTTTTCAATCACGCTCAGCAGTTCTTCCTTCTGTATTTCCGTGATTCTGCCGGAAGCGATGGCTGCAGCCATTCCTTCCAATCCCTGGCGAACCTCCAGCACATCTACCATATCTTTGATGGAAATGTTGGAAGCATACGCACCCTTTCTCGGTTCAATGGTCACCAGTCCCTCTTTTTCCAGCTTCCGGATGGCTTCCCGGACCGGCGTACGGCTGACGCCCATCACATCTGCCAGTTCCACCTCCATCATTCTGGTGCCCGGGGCGATTTCACCGATCAAAATCTGCCGTTTCAGCTCTTCATAGACAATCTCCCGAAGTGGTCTGTGATTCTGCAAATCAAAATTCAACATAGTTTTCACCTCATACTATTCTTTATCTTCCGTCTGTACTTGCCCAGTACGCTTCATACCGCAGACTGCGGATGGTTTCACATGCTTTTTTCGCTTCTTTTTCTGATGGATAAATTCCAAATACCGTAGGACCGCTGCCGCTCATGAGTACTTTCTCTGCCGATGTTTCTGCGGCGAAAATCTCTTTCAGCTTCTTTACCGGTTCATAATGCTCCAGAGTATATAGTTCCAGCACATTGATCATATTTCGGTAAACGGCTTCATAATCCCCTGCTGCCAGGCCCCGAACCAGTGCCTGATTGTCAGGATGGCATTCCGCATGGTATTCGTCGATGTGACGAAAAACTTCCTTCGTAGAAACACCGAAGGGCGGTTTCGCCAGTACGATATACTTCTTCATGGATTTTCGCAGCGGCCGGAGTACTTCCCCTCTGCCGGTTGCCAGCGCCGCCCGATACCGGGTATTCTGCACCAGGATGCAGAACGGAACATCAGAACCCAGTTCCTCTCCCAGACTGCACAGCTGCCGGGTATTCAGTCCCAGGTGCCACAGCCGGTTCAGTCCGATGAGAACCGCCGCCCCGTTTCCGCTGCCACCTGCAAGGCCTGCCGCTACGGGGATATTTTTTACAATGGAGATGCTGAGCTGTCCGCTTCCCACGCCTGCCTGCCGTCCATACCGTTCTTCCATGAGAAGTGCTGCCTTATAGGCCAGATTTCTTTCATCCGTCGGCAGATAAGGTCGGTTGGTACGGATCCGAATCCGCAGACCTTTCTCTTTCTGCAGGCCGTTTCCTTTCTGATTTGGTGACTCCGGTTCCCAGACCATGTGAATCCTGTCGTACAGGGAAATACGCTGCATCACCGTGGACAAATCGTGAAATCCGTCGGGCCGCACACCCGTTACATCCAGAGATAAATTGATTTTTCCATACGCTCTGAGATGGATCTCTGTCACAGCCTCACCTCCAAACCGGATATTTCTGCTATCGGTATTTCTGCCATCCATGTAGGCAAAATGAGAGGTTCCCCTCTCATTCTATCCATCTGCCGTTCTATTTCTTTTTCTTTCCTTTTCCCTTTTTCACGTTGCGTTTGGCAGCAGCTTTCTGTGCTTTTCTTGCGGCGGCTTCTGCAGCTTTCGCTTCTGCCAGTGCTTTTCTTCCCGTGATATAGCTGCTTCCGCCTTCAGAGATCGGACGCTTTCTGGCGACTCTGTAAGTGTTCACATCGATCCACTCCACATCGTCTTCCTCGTCCTTTGCAGTTCTCTTGGCTTTCCGCTCCTGGCGGGCCACTTCCTTTTCATGCTGCTCGATAACCTCTGCAACGGATTTACCGGTTCTCTTGGCTTCTTTATATGGGTTGAAGGCTTCTTCCTTCTGTTTCGTTCCTGCTTCTTGCGCAGCCTTCTTCGCCTGCTTCGTGGAAAGGAACATCATTCCGCCGAACATGACAACCATCATCAGCATATTTACCATGATGGCGATCTGCTGGTTGATCGTCGTGAAGGTGATGGTCTGATCCTTTCCCAGGGTATTTCCGTTATCATCCGTCAGATCTCCGGAAATCACCAGCTTATACTGGGAATTGCTGACGGCTGTCTGATAATCTGCTGTGCCGTCCTTATCCAGATCCGCAGTAGTATCCAGCAGCACCAGTACTACACCTTCTTCCTTTTCCGGATACAGCACTCTGGTCGGCAGCTTCTCCCCTTCCGGTCCGGTCAGGGTAAATGCATCCGCATTGACCTTTCCTGCCTTCTCCGCTGTCATGCTGCTGTCAAAATACAGCTTCACACCCAGGTTTTCTATGGACGCTCCGGTGGCGCCGTCCTTCGGATAGCTCTCCTTCAGGGTCAGCTCCCCTGCAAAACATAGCGATGTTGACAGTACAACGATCAGTGTTACCAGGCTTAAAATCTTGCCAGCTCGTTTCATTCTTCTGTGTCCTCCGATTCCTTTTCTTTCGTAAGTCGGGTATTTTCTCTCTGTTTCCAGTTTCCGTCCCGCCGGTTTGCCTCTCTCCGCTGACGGAAAAAGGTTTTCAATATATGTCGGCACTGTTCTTCCATGAGACCAGTTTCCACTTCCACATAGTGGTTGAGCCGTTCCTCCTGTACAATATTAAAGAGGGATCCGCAGGCGCCGCTTTTCGGCTCCATGGTTCCGATGTACAGTTTTTCAATTCTGGCCCAGACGATGGCGCCCGCACACATGCAGCAGGGCTCCGCCGTCACATACATCCGGCACCCCGTCAGTCGCCAGCCGCCCACTGCCTGCGCAGCCTGCCGGATGGCTATCATTTCTGCATGGGCTGTGGGGTCGCGATCCGTCTCCGTCATGTTATGACCTCGTCCGATGATCTCGCCATCCCGTACCACAACCGCACCTATGGGGATCTCTCCCAGCGCAGCCGCCTTTTCTGCCTCTTTCAGGGCTTCTGACATATACGTTTCCATACGCTAAAAATAATACCACATTTTCCGCCAACATTCAACTGCATTTTGTGTACAAAATCCTTTCAAACTTCCGAGATTGTCAGGGTTCCCGGGTCCAGGCGGGCCACCCAGTAGCCATATACGGTGCGGGCCGCTTCCTCATCCATGGTTTCCAGGCTTTCGTACAGCCCTTCTCCCCCGGCCAGCGGCTGCCATAAGGTGAACCCCGTCACCCCTCCTGCCGGCTGTTCTTCCAGAAGGAAACGTCCCGGAATGGCGATGAAACTGCCTTCCCGGCTCTGTCCGATAAGGAAATGACCGTGTTTCTTCGCCATGAAATAGCCCTCTCTGCAAAATTTCTCCAGCAGATCTACCCGTTCCTCCCGCCTCCAGCTGCACCCCGTTTCGTCCTGCCCGAAATATGTTTTCCCGCCGTCTTCCGCAGCCCCGGTTTCTTCAGCATTGTGAAGTTCTGCGGCCTTTGCCGGGGCCGGGGAGGGTGGATTTTGTCCGGTGATCTGTCCGGCAGACTGCAAACCCGCGCCTCCCTTCATCAGCTGACTCAGAAAATACAGCAGATACGGTCCGTAAGGGTTATTTGGATTGTCCATTGCTTTCTCCCTCCCTTTCCTGTAAAATAGTCATATATCAAGTTTATGATGCTTCAGGGGGTGCTATTCGTATGGTAATGGATATTATGGTTTTGATTGTTTTCGCAGGGACGGTGTTTTTTTCCATGCGGCGGGGGTTTGCTCTGACGGTGGTAAACTTCCTGCGGTGCGTGGCTTCGCTGGTGCTGGGGTTTCTGTTCTGTGATGATGTGCGGGACTGGCTGCTGGCCCATACCGGCGTGGGAGCCTTCGTGGAAAAAAAGATACAAGCGGAACTGACCGCTTCCCTGACGACTGCGGTGGAAGAATCGGATCTCTATCAGATGCTGCCTTCCATGCTCCGGAAGCAGTCTTCCGATCTGACCGGTATGCTGGCGGAAGAAGGGATCCTTCGGCTGACCCATACCTTCCTGACGATTCTCTCGTTTTTCCTCATTGTGCTGGCTGTGGCTCTTGTGGCTGCTCTTCTGAGCCGGATCTTTTCAAAGCAGTATCAGGGCGGTTTCCTGGGGTTCACCGACTGGCTGCTGGGCGGTGCCATGGGCATCATCAGCGGACTGTTCTATGTTTTCGTCTTTCTGGCGATCATCACTCCGCTGACGTCCATGTTCATGCCGTCTCTGTCCGAAACCCTGGCCCAGTCCTTTTCTGAGTCACGGGTGGCAGGCAGTCTATATGACAACAACTTTCTGCTGCTGTTTTTCAGAGATTTTCTGAATTAGTGTTTGATGACTATATGTAGTGGTATAATAACCTCAGAGATAATGAAACTTCAAAATATAGATATAATATGGAGGCACGAAAGATGAGCATAACGATCACCGGAAACGCGCCGCTGCGGGAGCAGCAGGCTTATGTAGACTACCTGGAAAACAAATATAACCGCAAGCTGAAAACGCTGGACATCAATATCGACGAGGAATTCGCTGATCTGAACTATGAGTTCGAACCGGTTCCCTTCGAGCGGATCCGCCGCATCACCGGATACCTGGTGGGCACCATGGATCACTGGAACACTGCCAAGGCGGCCGAGGAAGCGGATCGTGTGAAGCACGGCATCACCATGGATGGAGCGATGGAGCAGCTGTAGGCTGCTCCTGTTAAACGGGGGTGTCGCATAAACGGATAAACCGTTAGGGCGACAGCCATTTTTTTTCGTGGTCACGGTCGCGATTACTTTTGGACGCCCGCAAATCAACCTCTCAATGTGGTTTCATTTTTTAGGTTGATACATTTTTTCCCATTTCATTTATTATCGAATGAAAAATCAACCTGTTTTTCGCAAAGTCCGTCCGCAGGTTGTTTTTAAACACATATTTTCCCCTTTAGCATGCGTTTTTCCATTTCTTAGTCAACCTGATTACATTGTGGACGCCTCTTAGGTTGACCAGAACAACCCAATATTTTACGTTTCATAACTGCCTCTTCCAATTCAAGAAATCACGAAATCAAGAATTTTATCAACGTAAAATTTGCACGAATTCAAGATTTTTTCAGCAATCAGCTTTTCCCACTGCCATTATCATCAGCCGATGCCGCCCAGCAGGGTGCCCAGTACCAGCACCAGAATGGTCAGGCCACAGAACAGGTACTTGCTGCCGAAGGTAAACCATCTGCCCAGCTTCCGTTTCGCACCCATGTCCACTTGCTCCCGGACGAACTTGTCGCCGCAGACCCAGAAGAAGAGCACGCCGGCCAGGAATGCGCCCAGCGGGCACAGATATACGGAGAAGATATCCATCCAGCCAGACACGATACCTTCAATGCAGATACCGATCACAGAGCCGACAGCTGCGATGACAGCCACTGCTTTTCGCCGTGAAAAGCCCAGCTTGGTCTGCAGGGCTTCCACCGGCGTTTCAAACAAGTTTACCAGCGAGGTCAGTCCCGCGAAGGTTACGGCCACGAAGAACACAATGATCACAATCCGACCACCCGGCATCTGTGCGAACACGTTCGGCAGGAAGATAAACATCAGTCCCGGGCCGCCGCCGGTCAGTTCCTGCCCGGCGGTTGCCATGGCCGGAATGATGGTAAACGCGGCAACCAGTGCCGCCATGGTATCCCAGAAGGCTACCGTTCTGGCGCTGGACGGAACGTCCACGTCCTTCTTCAGATAAGAGCCATAGACCAGGGTGCCGGAGCCTGCCAGAGACAGGGAAAAAAAGGCCTGTCCCAACGCATAAACCCAGGTCTTCGGATTGGACAGCTGGCTCCAGTCCGGATGCAGCAGGAATTCATAGGCTTTCTCTGCACCTGGAAGCTGTCCGATATAGATGGCCATCCCTACGAACATGATGAAAAACAGAGGCATCATTACTTTATTTACCCGTTCAATACCCGATGAGATGCCGTAGATCATAATCAGGAAGGTCAGCACCAGACCCAGAAGGTGCCAGCCCACGCTGCCGAAGGATGAAGCGGTCGCCCCGAAGGCTGCACCGAACTCCTCTACGTTCTGCGGCTGGAATACGCTGCCGGTAATGGAGCCTACCATGTATTTCAGGATCCAGCCCACGACCACAGAATATCCGATTGCCAGTGCCAGACTGGTGATCACCGGAACCAGAGAAAGGCCTTCCCCCAGCTTCTTTCCCTTTCCAGCCATTTCTGTGGCTTTTCCAAAGGCCCCCATAGGGCCTGCGCCCATGGCGCGTCCAAAGGCCATCTCACCCACCACGCCGGTGACGCCGATGACCAGTACGCAGATAAAATACGGAATCAGAAACGCCGCACCGCCGAAGGCAGATACCCGGGCAGGAAACAGCCAGATGTTTCCCATCCCCACTGCCGATCCGATGCAGGCGATGACAAATCCCGTCTTACTTCTGAAATTATCTCTTTCCATATCGAATTCCCAAACTCCTTTTCATTCCATTCTTCTTTTTTCTATTACAGTCATGTATAAATAGCTTACCGCATTTTCGCCCGGTATGCAAACAGATTTTGCGAAAAATCCCTTATATTCACCTTGAAAAAGCAGAAAACAAAGCATATAATATGGTTGATATTGTATACATCATATTTTGTGAAGCGATACATGAAGATAAAGGAGAGGTTCGAAATGTACAAAGAAGCCATCCGGCCTGCATGGGTC
>JBJESY010000346.1:0-1649 GCA_051883035.1 Anaerovoracaceae bacterium
TCAAGTGCATTGGCATCATCCGGATTCAGAATGGATGGCACACCGTCACGGATCAGGGTGCCGGTCTCCGGATTGATTGTGATTTCTGTTGTATCTGGAACCTGCTTTACGCATACGATGATTCTCATTGTTTCTCTTCCTCCCTTGCTCCTACTTGAAGATCTCTCCGGACATGACCATCTTCATGACCTCGGAGGTTCCTTCATAGATTTCTGTAATCTTGGCATCTCTGTACATTCTTTCCACCGGATAATCCTTGATGTATCCATAGCCGCCGTGGAACTGCACTGCCTTATTGGTGACATAGGAGGCTGCTTCGGAGCAGGCCAGCTTGGCTTCTGCTGCCGCTACGCTTGGCGGTAAACCTCTGTCTCTCCGGTTGCATGCATCGTATAACAGATATCTTGCACCGTCGATCTTTACTTTCATGGATGCCATTTCGAAGGTCAGCGCCTGGAACTTGTCCAGGGTCTTTCCAAACTGTTTTCTCTGTTTCATGTACTTCACGGTTTCGTCGAAGGCGCCCTGGGCGATACCCAGTGCCTGGGCGGCGATACCAAGTCTTCCTACGTCCAGAGAGCTCATGGCTACCTTGAAGCCCTTTCCTTCCTGTCCCAGCAGACGATCCTTCGGAATTCTGCAGTCTTCGAATACTAATTCTGCTGCGATGGATCCACGGATACCCATCTTGTTTTCATGCTTCGGTACAGAGAAGCCAGGGTCGTTCTTTTCCACGATGAAGGCGCTGATACCCTTGGTACCCTTGCTCTTGTCCGTCATGGCCATGATGATATATACATCGGCGATGCCGCCGCCGGAGATGAAGATCTTGGAGCCGTTGAGCACCCATTCGTCGCCGTCCAGAACTGCTTTCGTCTGGGTTCCGGCTGCGTCAGTACCTGCGTTCGGTTCCGTCAGACCGAAGGCACCCAGATGCTTTCCGGACAGCAGATCCGGCAGATACTTTCTCTTCTGTTCTTCGGTGCCGTAAGTATAGATCGGCCAGCAGCACAGTGCATTGTGCGTCTGGATGATGACGCCGTGGGATGCATCCACCTTGGAGATCTCCTCGATGGCCATGATATAGGTCAGATAATCGGTGCCTGCACCGCCGTATTCCGGTGGGAACGGCATGCCCATCAGACCAAGCTTGGCCAGCTTGGCGATGGTTTCATACGGATATTCTGCCTTTTCGTCGATTTCTGCGGAAATCGGCGCGATTTCTTTTTCGGCGAATTCTTTCAGCATCTGTTTTACCATCTGCTGTTCTCTTGAATAACTAAATTCCATTCTTGTCCTCCTGTATTTTACAAAGCTACATTCATAAAGAGACGTTCATTGGGTGTCCGCGTTCCATCTTCGTGATAAATATAGAACCCGGCGTCCGTCTTCCTTCGCAGAAATCCTGCGACCACCATCCGCCGCAGCAGTACTGCCGGCCGGTATTTGGAATCCCCGGTCTCCTCATAGATGACTTCCATCACGGCAAGTTCCACGTCGATTCCGATCATGTCCACCAGCTCCAGCGGTCCCATGGGATGATTCAGGCCTTTTTTCATGCCCAGGTCGATTTCCTCAATGGTTCCGACCTTTCTTTCCACCAGGCAACACGCTTCATTGAGCATCGGCAGCAGCATCCGGTTGACGAT
>JBJESY010000347.1:0-8204 GCA_051883035.1 Anaerovoracaceae bacterium
CACCTGACCGAAGACCTGCTTCTTGGCCTCTGCCACGTAGGCATTTCCCGGACCGGTGATCTTATCCACTCTTGGAATGGTTTCCGTCCCGTAAGCCAGGGCTGCGATGGCCTGGGCACCGCCCACCTTGAAAATGCGGGTCACGCCGGCAATTCTGGCTGCTGCCAGAATGACAGGGTTCACCGTTCCGCCTTTGGACGGGGTCACCATGACGATTTCCTTCACACCGGCAATCTTGGCCGGAATGGCATTCATCAGCACGGAGGAAGGGTATGCTGCCGTACCGCCGGGTACATAGAGGCCGGCCTTATCCAGCGGAACCACCTTCTGTCCCATGAGGACGCCGGGACGGTCATCGGTATTGACGATGAAGCTGTTTCTGACCTGTTTTTCATGGAAGTTGCGGATGTTGGCCGCTGCCCGTTCCATGACGCCCACCAGCTTCGGACCCACTGCTTCGAAGGCAGCTTCAAATTCTGCTTCGCTGACCTCCAGGGTAAATCCATCTGCCACGGATGCGCCGTCAAACTTTTCGCAGTACCGCAGCAGGGCTGCGTCGCCGTTTTCTTTCACATCGGCCAGGATACCTGCTACCACATCTTCCACGTTGGTCTTTTCCACAACCCGGGCAAAGATTTCACTGTTAGGAACCTGTCCGTATTTCATGATCTTAATCATTCTTTATATTCCTCCGTATTTTCTTTACGATCGATTCGATTTCCTTGTTTTTGAATTTGAAGCTGACCTTGTTGGCAATCAGCCGGGCACTGATGGGAACGATTTCCTCCAGCACTTCCAGGTTGTTTTCCCGCAGGGTAGTGCCGGTTTCCACGATATCCACGATGACATCAGACAGTCCCAGGATCGGTGCCAGCTCGATGGAGCCCTGCAGCTTGATGATGTCGATCTCACGGCACTGGCTGGCGTAGTAGTCCATGGCGATATTGCAGAACTTGGTGGCGACCCGCAGGGTTCTGCCGGTATTATCGCGGAAATCCTTCGGACCGGCCACGGCCATGCGGCATTTTCCCATGTTCAGGTCCAGCAGTTCGTAGACGTCAGGGCTGTATTCCAGCAAAATATCCTTGCCGGCCACACCGATGTCGGCGGCGCCCCGTTCCACATAGATGGCTACGTCAGACGGCTTCACCCAGAAATAGCGGATGGCCGCTTCCTCATTTTCAAAAATCAGCTTCCGGCTGTCTTCTTTAATCTCTTCGCAGGGATATCCGGATGCCTCGAAGATGTCATATACCTTTTCACCAAGGCGGCCCTTCGGCAGCGCTACATTGATGATCTTTTTTCCGTTTTTATTCTCTGAAGTCATTCCGCAACCTCCTTGGCCTGCCCGTCTTCCAGCCGCATCAGTCTGCGGAACCGGAGCTTGGCAGGAACCTTTCTCTGGGTCTGTACCGTATATCCCTGGGAAACCAGTGACTGCACGACCCGGACGATATCGCCGGGCGCATCTGTTTTATCGTACAGCAGCAGGACATCCACATCGTAGTCACTGCCGGATGTGTCGTAGTCCTCCAGCAGATCCAGGTAGATGGCGAAGCCGATGGCTCCCGCCGACTTGCCCATCTTATCCATCAGTTCGTCGTACTGGCCGCCGGAGAGAACGCCGGTTGGAATCCCTTCGATGTAGCCCCGGAACAGAACGCCGTTATAGTAGTTCATGTCGCCTTCGATGGAGAAATCCAGGTGCACGTTGTCAAAGCCCTGCTCCTCGAGAATCTGGCAGATCTCCGAAAGTTCCTCGATGGCCTGGTCCATGGTCTCGTTGAGGCTGATGGTTTCCAGGGTTTTCAGAACCGTATCCATGGACCCGTAGGTGGTTGCCAGGGTGATAGCGGTTTCACGCAGAGTTTCGTCGATCTTCAGGCTGTCAAACAGGGTACGGATGCCGTGGGCATTCTTTTCCCGCATCAGGGAAAGAAACTTCTCTTCATGTTTCGGACGGAGATGCAGCTCCTGAAGGAAACCCCGGATGATGCCCATGTGGGACAGATCCAGGATGTACCGGTCACTGAGGATCTCCAGGCTTTTCGCGGCAAGAATAAGGACCTCGCTGATATGAAAGAGATCTAAATCTCCCATACATTCGAGGCCCATCTGCATGAGTTCCTTATAGGTTTTCGTACTTTTCGAGGTGCGGTAAATGTTTTCGTTATAATATACCTTCTGCACCGTATCGGCCGCATCTCTGTAATTTTTTACGATGGACAGAGTTACGTCCGGCTTGAGGGCTAACAGCTTGCCGTTGGTGTCGGTGAAGGTTATGATATTATCACCAGACAGAAAATCCTTATTGGAGACATACAGATCATATTCTTCGAATTTGTTCATTTTATAATGGACGAAACCGTACTGCTCGTATAAATGTCGCAGATTCAGGATGTTTCTGTCTTCTTTTTTCAGGTTGGTTTCGGTATCAAACTTCATCAGAATTCTTTTTTCCTTTCATTATTATATAGCCTTGCTCATGGAACGTTAATACAATACCACGTTAACGTGATAAAGTAAAGGCTTTTTTTCTCCTTTTCCTGTCTTTTTTTGCATACATATGGTATGATAACTCTAAACCCGTGATTTGTAAAGGAGGTTCTTGGTTTTGAAGCTTCGTTTCTTCGCAAAACATATCATCCCGGCGCTTTTCTGTGTCCTGGTGCTTCTCTGTCTTTCCATTTCTCTGACAGTTCTCTTCCGACCGCTGTACTACTGGGATATGGACCATCTTTCCATCCCGGAACGGTCGGGGATTCCGGAGGCGGTCTGCCGGGAAAATTATGACGTTCTCATCGACTATAATCTGCTGGGCGGAGCTTCTGTGCTGGAGTTCCCTGATTTCTCCATGTCGGAATCGGGCAGAATTCATTTCGAGGAAGTAAAACGTATTTTCGTTTGCTGTCAGGTGATCGGTGCAGTTGGCCTGGTCTGGCTTGTGGTAAGGGTCCTGCAGCAGCTTCGGCGGTGTGACCGGGATTTCACCTGGCTTCGCTGGACGGGCAGGGCGGCGCTTGTGCTGGTGGCTCTGGTGGGCGGTCAGGTGGCGATAAACTGGGACCTGTCCTTCGTTCTGATGCATAAGATTCTGTTCCGCAATGACTTCTGGATCTTCGACGCACAGACGGATCCAATCATCAAGATTCTGCCGGATACCTTCTTCATGCACTGCGGAATTCTGATCATGGTGCTGCTGGTGGTTTTCGTGACGGCCTGCAGCCTGCTGGGGAGAAGGCTGGAAAAGCCTGAGAAACCCTGAAACAGCAAATTACCCTTGCGTTTCCTGTCGAAACGTGGCATAATAAAATAAGTGTGCTAAAATGCAATAGAAACGCAATTTTTTGGAGGGTAATGAATTATGAAAGAATTGTTCAAGAAATGGAACCGACTTAGTCTGGTGCAGCAGATTGTCATCGGACTGATTATCGGTATCGTACTGGCACTGGCAGCACCGGACAAGCTGTCAGGCATCACCATCTTCGGTGATCTGTTTGTCGGTGCACTGAAGGCAGTGGCGCCGGTTCTGGTGTTCTTCCTGGTTATGTCTGCGATTTCACAGCATAAGACCGGACAGAAAACCAACATGAAACGGATTCTGGTCCTGTATCTTCTGGGAACGTTCCTGGCAGGAACCATCGCTGTTGTTGTCAGCTTCATTTTCCCGACTCAGCTGGCACTGGCAGAAGGTGCTTCTGATGTGGCACCGCCGGAAGGCATCGCAGAAGTACTGCGTACACTGGTATTCAATGTGGTGTCCAATCCGGTCAATGCGCTGCTGAACGCCAACTACATCGGTATTCTGACCTGGGCGATCCTGCTGGGCATCGCACTGCGTCATGCTTCGGAAAACACGAAGAACTTTCTGTCTGATATTTCGGAAGCCGTTTCCCAGGTGGTTAGATGGGTGATCCGCTTCGCACCTCTGGGTGTTATGGGTCTGGTATTCAACTCCATTGCCACCAGCGGTCTGTCCACCCTGCTGGATTACGGCAAGCTGAT
Organism: Anaerovoracaceae bacterium; assembly: GCA_051883035.1. GTDB lineage: Bacteria > Bacillota > Clostridia > Peptostreptococcales > Anaerovoracaceae > RGIG7179. Next base: position 4,006 of record JBJESY010000347.1, read on the forward strand.
TCTGGTACTGGTAGGCACCATGCTGTTCGATGCGCTGGTGATCAACCCGATCATCGTATATTTCAATACAAAGGAAAATCCGTACCCGCTGGTGCTGAAGTGCCTGAAGGACAGCGGCATCACTGCCTTCTTCACCAGAAGCTCTGCGGCCAATATTCCTGTTAATATGCGGCTTTGTGATGAACTGGGTCTGGATAAGGATACCTATTCCATTTCCATTCCTCTGGGTGCCACCATCAACATGGGCGGTGCAGCCATCACCATTTCCATTCTGACCCTGGCCGCAGCCCATACGCTGGGAATCGCAGTGGATATTCCGACTGCTATCATTCTCTGTGTACTGTCTGCCATCAGTGCCTGCGGCGCATCCGGCGTAGCCGGTGGCTCCCTGCTGCTGATTCCGCTGGCATGCTCTCTCTTCGGAATTCCGAATGATCTGGCAATGCAGGTGGTAGGCGTAGGCTTCATCGTGGGTGTCATCCAGGATTCCTGCGAAACTGCACTGAACTCTTCCACCGATGTGCTGTTTACGGCCGCAGCGGATATTGCGGAGAAGAGAAAGAGAAAATAATCCTCACGCAACTGTGGATTTGTGCGAACGGGGCTGCCTGCGGGCAGCCCTGTTCTGTTTTTTGCGGGCTACGGCATTTGATTCGGTGGTGCACCCGTACTTTTTTCGTAAAAAAAGCGCAAAAGGGTCGGGTGATAACTGTAAATATTTATAATTATTTCATATGTATTACAGAAAAACGATATTATTCAGGTTCATTCATGTGATTTTGGCTGTATTTCTTCCTTTGGCTGGTTCAAGCACCCGACCCTTTTGGCAGTTTACATTGCGATATATACGGGTTTGAAACAACTAACCGGTCAAGAAAATGTAGAAGAAATTGTATTTCAACTGCGGCATATCACCCAACGGCAGTTTCCCATGGGCGAGGCTTGCAGATTTTATCCTGCCGTGGTATGATAAAGGCATATGAAAAGGAGTGACGTAAAACATGCCGAAGTCAGAAGAACAGAAACTGAAAAAGCGCACCTATGAAATGGACATGTGCAATGGTCCGGTGCTGAAGAAGATACTGATTTATTCCCTGCCGCTGATGGCATCGGGAATTCTTCAGCTGCTGTTTAATGCGGCGGACATCATCGTGGTAGGTCGGTTTGCCGGGGATAACTCTCTCGCTGCCGTAGGCTCCACTTCCTCACTGATCAACCTGCTGGTGAATCTGTTTATCGGTCTCTCGGTGGGTGCCAATGTGCTGGCTGCCAGATATTACGGCGCCCGAAAGTCTGTGGCGCTGAGCCGGACCATTCACACCGCCATGCTTCTCAGCATGCTCAGCGGCATTTTTCTGACTGTGGTGGGAGCACTGGGCTCCCGGGTGCTGCTGGAAGCCATGCAGTCCCCGGAAGAAGTGCTGGGACTGGCAACCCTGTATCTGCGGATCTATTTCCTGGGCATGCCGGCCATGATGATCTATAACTTCGGTGCGGCCATCCTGCGGGCGGTGGGGGATACCCGGCGTCCTCTCTATTATCTGGCACTGGCCGGCGTGGTCAATGTGGTTCTTAATCTGATCTTCGTCATCGCACTGAAGATGGATGTGGCAGGTGTGGCAGCTGCTACGGCCATTTCTCAGTGTCTGTCTGCCGGACTGATTCTCCGGTGCATGATGCGGGAGACGGGAAGCATGAAGCTTCGTCTGAAGCTGTTGGCGATACACAGAGAAGAGCTTGTGAAGATCATGCAGATCGGGATTCCTGCGGGGTTTTCCGGAATTCTGTTCTCTCTGTCCAATGTGGTAATTCAGTCGGCCATCAACAGCTTTGGTAATATCGTGGTGGCGGGAAACTCTGCCGCTTCCAACATCGAAAACTTCGTATACGTTTCCATGAACACCTTCTATCAGGCGTGCATTTCCTTTACCAGTCAAAATGTGGGCGCCAGAAGGTATGATCGGGTGAATAAGATTCTGCTGGCCTCTGTGGGCTGTGCCGTTGTCAGCGGACTGGTCCTTGGAAATCTGGCTTATGTGTTCGGTCCGGCACTTCTCGGACTATACACCACCAGCAGCATCGTCATTCAGAAGGGCCTGACCCGGCTTTCCATCATTTCCACCACCTATGCGCTCTGCGGCGTCATGGATACCATGGTGGGGTCCCTGCGTGGTCTGGGTTATTCTGTGCTGCCCATGATCGTTTCGCTGGTAGGTGCATGCGGCCTGCGTCTTCTCTGGATCGCGTCCATATTCCAGCTTCCTCAGTTTCACACCCCGCAGGTCATTTACTATTCCTACCCTCTGACCTGGACCATCACTGCGCTGATTCATATTATCTGCTATCTGGTGATCCGGAAGAAGCTGAAACACCGGCTGGCCATGGAGGAAGCGAGAAGAAGGAGAGAAAACGAATGACGCAGCGAAATCTATCTGTGAAGATCACACCTATGCGGGCCATCGGATACGTGCGTTCGGATTTTCCCGCAAAATTCGGGATCCCGCGGCAGAGCGGCCTGGTGGACACCAGGGCGGAGGTGGTTTTGGTTCCGCCATACAACCAGCCGGAAGCGGTGCGTGGGCTTACGGATTTCAGTCATGTGTGGCTTCTGTGGGAATTCTCGGAAAATGTGCGGGAAGACGGCAGCTGGTCGGCCACGGTTCGTCCTCCAAGGCTGGGAGGAAATGTGAGAAAAGGCGTGTTTGCCACCCGGTCTCCGTTTCGGCCCAATCCCATCGGCCTTTCCTGCGTGAAGCTGGAAGGCATTTCCTTCGAGGAAGAGGGAACGGTGCTTCATGTGACCGGTGCGGATCTGATGGACGGTACGCCGGTCTACGACATCAAGCCATATGTGGCCTATTCCGATTCCATACCGGATGCGGCGGGCGGATTTACGGAAAAAGTGCGGGATTACCGGCTTGCGGTGGAGATTCCGCAGCCGCTTCTGGAAAAGATCCCCCGGGAACTGCAGGAAACGGTACGGCAGCTGTTAGCACAGGATCCCAGACCTTCCTATCAGGAAGATCCGGAGAGAATCTACGGCATGCCCTACGGTGGGATGGATCTTCGGTTCCGGGTGGAAGAAGGCACTCTGACGGTGGTTTCTGTGGAACCGTTTCAGCCGGAAACCAAGGCCGGACAGGAGAAAAAACGAAAAAAATAAATTTTAGGAAGAAGAATACTTGAAAAAATAAGCCATTGGGGAAAATCGTTGATTTTCCCTTTTTGTTTTTTTATGATAGTGCCGTAAACGAAACGTGTACTGAAACATGAAGAAAGGACAGAGATATGATTATTGCACAGCAGAATGGAAGAACCACCATCGGCGCACCGGACAAGCTGTTTGGGGTTTCCTCCAGAGCAAAAGAACGTATCGCACAAATCGGAAAAGAAAACGTCATCGATTCGACCATCGGTGTTTTGTTAAATGATGAAGGCAAGCTCGTGGTGCTGGATTCCGTCATGGAAGCCATCCGCGCCCTGTCCCCGGAGGACTATGCAGCCTATGCGCCGATCCTGGGAACACCGGCTTATCTGGAAAGTGTAAAAAAAGCTGTATTTCTGGATGAAATGCCGGAAAATGTTTATGTAGAAGCCTGCTATACACCGGGCGGCACCGGCGCAATCCGTAATGCCATCTCCGGTTACACGAAACCGGGCGATAAGATCCTTACATCCGACTGGCACTGGAATCCATATAATCTGGTAGCAAAGGAACTGGGAAGAGAAGTAGCCACCTATACACTCTTTGATGAAAACAACAAGTTCAACGCACCGTCCTTCGGAGAAAAGCTGGAAGACATCCTGTCCGTGCAGGACGAGATTGTCATCATCATCAATACACCGGCACACAATCCGACCGGATACACCTTCACGGAGGAAGACTGGAATCAGGTACTGGAGACAGTATCTGCATATCCAAATAAAAAAATTGCTCTGGTGGTGGATATCGCTTACCTGGATTTCTCCGGGGATGCGAAAGAATACCGTTTCTTTCTGAAGAAGCTGACCGGCCTGCCGCAGAACATTCTGCCGCTGATCGCCTTCAGTGCATCCAAGGGCTATACCATGTACGGCATGCGCTGTGGCGCACTGCTCTGCATGGCGCCGACGGCAGAAATCGCCAAAGAATTCAAAGACGTCATGAGCGTGGAATGCCGGGCCAGCTGGTCCAACGGCAACCGGGCGGCCATGACGGT
>JBJESY010000348.1:0-1643 GCA_051883035.1 Anaerovoracaceae bacterium
TCCGCACATGGGAGCGGATCGTGTCCTGTCCCACATAAGTATGTTCATATACCTCGGGCAGCGGCCCGTCGTCGCGAATGGATCCGTTTAATACGAACGGCACCTTGTTCTTCACACAGCTGTAGATGATGCCGTTGTCAATGCCTTCCTGCTGGATGAACTCCGGAATGGAGCCATAAGTATTGATGGCATTGATGGTATCCAGATGGTTGTAGTGGCCCATTTCGTGAAGCCGCTGGTTCTTTATGTCGCAGCCCAGTGCAGTGCCCAGATACGCCCCTTCCAGGTCATGCGTCGCCAGTGCATTTCCTGCCAGAAGTGCCTGACAGTATCCGTTTGCGATCAGCTCCGACATGACGCGGCGTGCTTCCACGTCAAAGCTGCAGGCAGGTCCCAGAACCCAGACCACATAGCCGCCGTGGGCTTTTTCGTACTTCAGCAGTTCGATCAGCGTCTCATAATCATAGGTGAAAGAAGTCTCCCGGCTCCGGCTCTGGCGGAATGCGAAGGTGTTCTTTGCATTTCCTTCCTCTTCCTTCGTCCAGCAGTTGTCGTGGACATAAATGCCTTCGCTGGCATCTTCCGTGCGGCCTACCACCACCAGGTCCCCTTCCCGGATATTCCGGAATTCCACCACATGGACTTTTTTACTTTTTTCGTCCCACACCGGCACAGCATCCATCCGGCTGTCTTTGGCCAGGTACCACTGCCCGTTGATCTTAAAATATTCCGGAAAGATCGAGGTGGCATGAAAGCCCTTCGGCGCTGCCTTGGCGTGGGGCGCCAGCACCAGCTGGCAGTTGGGTGCCTTTACGAAGCGCTCCTCTGTAAAATCCGGTTCGATGTATTTCGCTAACTGAAACATGTTGTGATTTTCCCCCTTATTATATATGTCTATATAGCTTGCGATTCTTATTCATCAAAGCCTTCCGCTGTGGCCTTGTCAAAAATCGCAGTGACTTCTTCTCCCGGCTGTCGGTCCAGAAGCGTGACAATGACAGCCGCCGCCAGGCCGCACAGGAAGCCCGGTATGATTTCATAGATGCCGGTGCCGGACAGAAATGCCAGCCAGAGCACATCCACCACTGCCCCGGTTACTACGCCGGCCACCGCACCTTTATAGGTAAACCGTCTCCAGAACAGGGACAGGATAATGGTCGGACCGAAGGCCGAACCGAATCCCGCCCAGGCATTTTCCACCAGATTCATGATGGCCTGCGCCCCCTCTGCCTTGCTGGAGGCGATGAAATAGGCGATGAACGCTACCAGCAGAACCAGAATTCTGCCCACCCAGAGGATTTCTCCGGTTCCTGCATTCTTGCGGAGGATCGGTTTATAGATATCTGAAGTGAAAGAGCTGGAAGCGACCAGCAGCTGGGAGTCTGCCGTGGACATGGAAGCTGCAATGATGGCAGCCATCAGAATTCCTGCGATGAAGGCAGGGAACAGTTTTCTGGCAAATGCGATGAACACGGTTTTCTGTGCACCTATCGGAAGCAGTTCTTCTGCCAGCAGGATTCTGCCGAAATATGCGATGAGGCAGGCTGCACCCAGAGACAGAATGACCCAGATAATCGCAACCACTGCACTCTTCTTCACCATGGACGGTTTTTCAATGGACATGAACCGTACCAGAATGTGCG
>JBJESY010000349.1:0-5069 GCA_051883035.1 Anaerovoracaceae bacterium
AGAAAAGCACCAGCGCTGCCTCCAGAATCTCCTGTTTTTTATTCCCTTTTTCCATGCCGGTCTTCTCCTTTTCACGGCCCGTTTTTCCTCGGGTTCTTATGCCTATTATAGCTACCTATCGGTAGGTAGTCAATAGGGAACTTCGGTGTTTTTCAAAACAAATTTCGCGAATCAGAAGCCGATTATATCATTCGGAATAATACAGTTGCTTTTATTCGGAATAGCGGTTATAATATTCCTGAAGAATGAAAAAAGGAGGAATGCCATGATGACGATCAAAGAAGCCGCCGCTGTCTGGGGGATTACAGAACGCCGGGTAAATGCACTTTGCAAGGCGGGACGGATCTCCGGTGCATATAAGGATGGTCGGCAATGGATGATTCCGGCAGATGCCCGGAAGCCAGTGGACAAACGGATGAAGCATCCGCAACCGGAAGCCGCAGAAAAGCGAAAGAAGAGGCTTCCTCTGCCAATTGGCATCTCCGATTACCGGAAAGCTTCCTGTGAATATTACTACGTGGATAAGACGCTGCTGATTCGGGACTTTCTGGATGAAAGGCCGCAGGTCTCCCTGTTTACCCGGCCTCGCCGGTTTGGCAAAACCATGAACATGGACATGATCCGAACCTTTTTCGAAAAAACGGACGAAGACACCTCCGTCTATTTCCGTGATAAAAAAATCTGGTCCTGCGGTGAGGAGTACCGACGCTATCAGGGGAAATATCCTGTGATCTACGTCACCTTCAAGGATGTAAAATGCGAGACCTGGGAGATAACCTTCGACATGATCTCCAAGATCCTGCGAAATGAATTTGAGCGTCACAGTGAGCTGCTTGAGAGTGATCGTATCAGTCCCTTTGAAAAAAAATATATCACCAGTGTGCTGAACGGAGATGCTGACGAAAATGACATCGCATTATCCCTTTTAAATCTTTCCAGAATGCTCCATGCACATCATGGAACTGCACCGATCATCATCATCGATGAGTATGACACTCCGATCCAGCAGGGTCATATGCGGGGATTCTACGAGAAAGTAATTGACTTTATGCGTAATCTGTTTTCCGGCGGTCTGAAGGATAACCCTCATCTGAGTTACGGCTTTCTGACCGGTATTTTACGGGTTGCAAAGGAGAGCATCTTCAGCGGACTGAATAATCTGAAAATCAATTCCATTCTGGATGACCGGTACAGTGAATATTTCGGCTTTACTTCCGATGAAGTGCAGGAGATGGCTGAATACTACGGTGCCTGCGAAAAATATCCGGAGCTATGTGACTGGTATGACGGCTATCGCTTTGGCGGGACGGAGATTTTTAACCCGTGGTCTGTAATTGGCTATTTCAACAACCAGTGTCGTCCCAAAGCGTTCTGGCAGTCCACCGGAAGCAATGATATTATCAGCGAGGTGCTGTCTTCTGCCACACCCGATATTATGGAACGGCTGGAAGCGCTGATGCAGGGCAGGTCCTTCGTGACGCACATCGATACCGGCGTCATCTATCCGCAGCTTCAGAACAATCCGTCATCTGTTTACAGTTTTCTGCTGGTGACCGGCTATCTGAAAGCAGTAAACATAGACCAGCCTTATGGTGAAGACTACATGTGCGAGGTTGCACTGCCGAATAAAGAAATTTCCTTTGTTTACAGCAAGGAGATCCTTTCCCAGCTTGAATCCGTGATTCCTCCTGCCGCCGCAATCGGTATTCGGGAAGCGATTTACAAGATGGATCTCGATGAACTGCAGACGAAACTGGAAAAATTCCTTCTGGAAACGGTAAGCTTTCATGACGCAGCCAGCGAATCGTTTTACCACGGTCTGATTCTGGGACTTTGCGCCATGCTGGATGATCGATATCAGATTACTTCCAACCGGGAATCCGGCGAAGGAAGGTTTGATATCCAGATGGCACCGCTGAGTGAACGGCTTCCGGGAATCCTGATTGAACTGAAATCTGGAAAAGACTGTACAGAAGCACAGCTTGAATCACTTTCCAAAGCTGCGCTGCAGCAAATCAACGATCGCATGTACAGCACCGCTCTGAAACAGCAGGGTGTCCCGTCCATCCTGAAATATGGCATTGCTTTCTCCGGAAAGAAAGTCAGTATTGCCGCAGAAATCGAAAAAAAATAAAAGATTTGAAATAAAGGAGACTCTCTCAATGAGCTTATTAACTGTAGAAAAAGTAACCCACGGCTTCGGCGCCCGCCAGATTCTGGAGGACGCATCCTTCCGCCTGCTGAAAGGCGAGCACATCGGCCTCATCGGTGCCAACGGCGAAGGCAAATCCACCTTCCTGAACATCATCACCGGCAAAATCATGCCCGACGCCGGTACCATCACCTGGTCCCGCCACGTGACCGTCGGCTACCTGGACCAGCATTCCGTGCTGAAAAAAGGCATGACCATCCGTCAGGTCCTGCACACGGCCTTCAACCACATGTATGAACTGGAAGCGGAAATGATGAAGCTGTATGAAGATATGGCAGAAGCCGATCCGAAAAAAATCGACGAAATGATGGAAGATGCCGGCGAGATCCAGGCCATGCTGGAAACCGGCGGATTTTATCAGCTGGATGCAAGAATTGAAGAAGTGGCCAACGGGCTGGGATTGGGCGACATCGGTCTGGACCGGGATGTTTCCGACCTTTCCGGCGGACAGCGGACCAAGACCCTGCTGGTGAAGCTCCTGCTGGAGAACCCGTCCATTCTGATCCTGGACGAGCCCACCAACTATCTGGACCACGAGCACATCGTCTGGCTGACCCGCTATCTGCAGGAGTACGAAAACGCCTTCATTCTGGTGTCCCACGACATGGACTTCCTCAACAGCGTGGTCAACGTCATCTACAATCTGGACGGCGGCAACCTGACCCGTTACACCGGCGACTACGAAAACTTCCGCCGTATGTACGAGATTCAGAAATCCCAGGAGCTGGCTGCATACAAACGCCAGCAGGCCGAAATCGAGGAGCTTGAGGATTTTATTGCGCGGAACAAAGCCCGTGTGGCCACCCGCGGCATGGCCGCTTCCCGCCAGAAAAAGCTGGACAAAATGGAGATCCTCGACCGTCCGACGGAAAAAATCAAGCCGGAATTTGGTTTCCTCATGGCCCGCACCCCGAGCCGGTTCATCGTCACCGCCAAAGACCTGGTTATCGGTTACTCTCAGGACGAGCCCCTGACCCGCCCGGTTTCCTTCACCCTGGAACGAGGTCAAAAGGTGGCCATCGTCGGTACCAACGGCCTGGGCAAGACCACCCTCTTAAAGACCATCCTCGGCAAAATCCATCCTCTCGGCGGCTCTGTGGAGCTGGGGGATTATCTTTTCCCGGGCTATTTCGAGCAGGAGGCCGGCCGCGACTCGGACAAGACCGCCCTGGATACCTTCTGGGCAGAGTTCCCGTCCATGGAGAACCGCGAAGTCCGTCTGTGTCTTTCCAAGTGCGGACTGACAAATGACCACATTACCAGTCAGATGCGTGTCCTCTCCGGCGGTGAAAACGCCAAGGTCCGCCTGGCCATGGTCATGAACCGGGAGCACAACTGGCTGGTTCTCGACGAACCGACCAATCACCTGGACGTGGACGCCAAAGAGGAGCTGAAACGCGCCCTGACCGAATACCCGGGCACCATCCTGCTGGTTTCCCACGATCCGTCCTTCTATGAGGATTTTGTGACGGATATCTGGAACGTGGAAGACTGGACCACAAAGATCGTTTAGCCGCTCAGGCTGATTTATGCAGCCCTGCAGCGTTTCCAGACACGGAGTGCGATCCAGACACAGAAGCCTGCAAGGATCCAATTGACCAGTTCTACCAGCAGGATACGTACCGTACCGCATTATCGCGATTTCAATCGTGATTTCTATTTCTTCAAATCGCTTTCCACGACATACGGACGTCTTCGACGCCGCAGTCCAGATGGTGGAAACGCTGGATGTGGCTTGCGATTTGGTGACTGCACACTCCACCAATCCGGTCCTTCTGGGTATGGCGGGAGCGTGCCTAATCAAGGAATAGGAGAAAATATGCACTGAATACAGAAGCCTGGGCGCCGTCAGAACTTTTGATCCTTTTTTTCAAGCAAAAAAGGACGCCAAACGGATCGTATCGATTCAATTGGCGTCCCCGAATCGTCCGGGTATAGGCAAAATATCAGGTTTTATTGATGAAATAGCCGTTTTTTCGGTTTTTCCTGGCGAGCATGGCAGAGTTTTTATTCATTATTTTAAATAATTACTTATATCGGCGCCCAAATCTGCACTTTTCTATGAAATAGAAATTCTTTTTCGTGTATACTTAGATTATCTATACACTCCAACTCATAAAAAAATGTCCTATTGGCGTCCCTTTTGCCTTGCGGAAATCAAACGCCAGCCGGTGATCCGAGATACCAGCCACGAAACAGAAAGTTCGGCAAAAAAAGCAGCCGTACACCGTAGTGCACGACTGCTATGCGATACAATCAACGAAGCTTTATTTCACGGCCCACATCACGATCTCTACCAGATAGCCCGGCAGCAGACCCACCTGCAGCGCTCTTCTGCATGGCTTCGGATCCGGCATGATCTGGCGGTAGATCTGATTGAAGTCATCCCACTGGTCCAGATCCTTCATGAAAACTTCCACATTGAATACGTTTTCCAGGCCGCAGCCAGCTTCCTTCAGATATCTTTCACAGGCCAGGAGAGTATTTCTCGCCTGTTCTTCCATAGATTCCGGGATCGTTCCGTCATAGTCATCACAGCACATGCCGGATGTCAGGACGATCTCCTTTCCCTCCACCGCAAGCACCGGCGAAAACGGATAGCCGGTCGGCTCCTTAACAAATTTTTCTGGTAATTCGATTTTCATGGTTTCTTCTCCTTTTTTATGCCTGTCTGCCTCTGCAGGTGCAGAGACTTCTACAGCTCCAGCTTCTTTTTGCTCCAGGTCGGCCGTTCCAGGAAGGATGCAAGTCCCGTGCCCGAAACGCTGTTGTTGCCGGATGTTCCGGAATCCGGCGACGCTGCCGGTGTCGATGCCGTCACAGCGGCAGGCTGCGGCGTCTTTTCCTGCCTTTCCTG
>JBJESY010000349.1:5169-8171 GCA_051883035.1 Anaerovoracaceae bacterium
CCGGTGTCGATGCCGTCACAGCGGCAGGCTGCGGCGTCTTTTCCTGCCTTTCCTGTTTCTCGCGGATATAAATCAGCTTATTATTGCTGCCTGGAACCCGTTCTTCCTTGAATTCAAACACACCCAGAGACTTGATAAACGGTGTGAACTTCTTGAATCCGAAGTTTCGAACGTCGAAATCCGGATACCGCTTCAGGATCAGATTGCCCAGATCTCCCAGCGGGAACCATTCGTCCTCGTCGGAGTTTTCTTCCACCATTGCCATGATGGCCTTGCGCATGGATTTGGCACTCAGTGTCTTCACATTGCCGGACTTCTGCTCGGCAGCCTTGCCGGAAGATGCCTTGGACGCAGCTGCAGCCCCTGCATTTTTCTTCCCGGAGGATTTGGTCTTGCTCCGGGTTTCCGGCTCCTCTTTCTCCTCTGTCAGATCTGTCAAATCTGGACCGTCTGCCATTTCAGCATCCAGTGCCAGCAGGTCCAGATATTTAAACCGGTTGCAGGCTGAAATGAACGGTTTCGGCGTTTTGGTCTCGCCCATGCCGATGACATCCATGCCAGCTTCACGTAGACGGGAAGCCAGCCGGGTGAAATCGCTGTCACTGGTCACCAGGCAGAAGCCCTCCACCTTACCCGAATACAGGATGTCCATGGCATCAATGATCATGGCGGAGTCGGTGGCGTTTTTTCCCACCGTATAGCTGTACTGCTGAATCGGCGTGATGGAATGCTCCAGCAGCATGGTTTTCCACCGTGCAAACCGCGGCTTGGTCCAGTCCCCGTAAATCCGCTTATAGGTCCCTACCCCGTAATTCGAAATTTCATCTAAAATAATCTTCACATATTTATCGGATACGTTGTCGGCGTCGATGAGCACCGCGTATCGTCTGTCTTCAATATTCACTGTTCCTCCAATCTTTTTCCCACCGGATCACACGAACTTCTCCAGTGTCACGTATACTTTCCCCTTTTTCGATGTGCCCGAAACGCCCTGATAGATGGCCTTTCCTTTCCCTCGCAGGACCAGCTTCTCTCCCCCCTTCAGAGAATGATCCGGCTTCAGCATTTCCGTTTCATTGACGAATACCAGTCCTCTTGCGATGGCCGTCTGTGCATCCTTTCTGGACAGATGAAACACCCCTGCCACGATGCTGTCCAGCCGCGGAGAAGTGACCGTAAACTCCACGGTTTCCCTGCGGATGATGCCCGTATCTGCCGCACTGATGGGCAAAACCTCCACGTCCAGGCTCACGTTCCCTGCTTTCCCGTAATGCATCTGCAGATATTCTCCCAGTTCTCTGGTCACAACAGCCTGTGCCCCGTCCGGCCGGACCAGAATGTCGCCCATCTTCTCTCTTCGGATCCCTTCCCCCAGAAGCGATCCCAGATAATCCCGGTGAGAAAGGCTCCTGCCGCCCCGGTTCTGCCCGCCGGCAATCTTCAGATCCAGCAGAACCAACGGACATTCCTGCGGATTTTCCCGGAAATATTCCAAAAGCCCGGCCTCATCCGAAATCTCCATATACGACGGTACGAAAACCACCATGCGCCGCTCCGCATCGGGAAGACCGCCGAACAGGAAAGTTTTCGTCCCTTCCGCCCGCCACCGCTTCAGGAGCCCGGAAACCGCCGACTGCTGCGACAGATTAAGAAAATCCGAGACAATCAGATACTCATACTGCAAAAAACGTTCATATTTATCTGTCAGACTCGCCAGAAGCAATTTATTTTCGTCCATCATCTGGTAATTTTTCTCTCCTTGTGATATAATATGAAGGTTCATTTGCAGAGGAGTTCTCTGACGCAAAACACACCTATTACTATAGTATACCATAAAACGCATATATTTTGAAAGGAGAAAAAACATGACCTATAAATATATCACGAAAGGCACTTGCTCCCGCGAAATCACCGTGGAAATGGAAGGAGATGTGCTGAAACACGTTTCCTTTTACGGTGGCTGCAACGGAAACCTGCAGGGCATTTCCACACTGGTGGAAGGTATGACCTACGACCAGCTGAAAGAAAAGCTTTCCGGCATCCGCTGCGGCTTCAAGTCCACCTCCTGCCCGGATCAGCTGGTAAAGGCCGTGGAAGAGGCTATGGCGCAGCAGAGGTAAATTCCCATGGGTACATTTCTGTTCAGACATTTCATCAAAAACTATGAAGATGTGAAAGATCCCCATGTTCGGGACAGCTACGGCAAGCTGGCCGGCGTGGTGGGCATCATTTCCAACGTTGTTCTCTGCCTCATGAAGGTAGCAGTGGGCCTGATCGCCGGCAGTATCGCCATCGTCGCCGACGGAATCAACAACCTTGCCGACAGTGCCTCCTCCGTCATCACCCTGGTGGGATTCAAACTGGCTGCCATGCCGGAAGACGAGGAGCACCCCTACGGTCACGCCCGTTACGAATACCTGTCCAGCCTGGCTGTCTCCGTCATTATTATCCTGGTGGGCTTCGAGCTGGGAAAAAGCTCTCTGGACAAAATCCTCCATCCCACCCCTCTGGATTTCAGCTGGACCGTTGTTCTGGTGCTGGTGATTGCCATCGCCATCAAAGTCTGGCAGGCATTGTTCAATGTTTCCGCCGGGAAACGCATCGATTCCATGGCCCTCATCGCCACCGGCGCTGACAGCCGCAATGATGTGATTGCCACCTCAGCGGTTCTCATCAGCCTGCTGATCGGAAATTTCTGCAGCGTGCAGATTGACGGATATATGGGTGCCGCCGTAGCCCTCTTCATCATCTGGTCCGGCATCAGTCTGGTCCGGGAGACTATCAGCCCCCTTCTGGGGGAAGCACCGGATGGGGAACTGGTGAAGCAGATCGAAGAAATCACCATGAGCTATGAAGGTGCCCTTGGGATCCACGACCTGGTAGTACATAACTACGGACCTGGCAAGATCTTCGCCTCTCTGCATATCGAAGTGGACGCTTCGGAAGACGTGATGGTCAGTCATGACCTGATTGACAATATCGAGCACCGCCTGCAGAAGGAT
>JBJESY010000350.1:0-1636 GCA_051883035.1 Anaerovoracaceae bacterium
TCATTCTTCTGGCGGATAAGGTCTATGTCGTCGCGGATGGCGTAGGCGGCGGAAATGCCGGTGAAATTGCCAGCAGAACTGCGGTGAGCCAGATTGCGAACTACATAGTGGAGCATCCGATTGAAGAAACCGGAGATAAATATAAGATAGCGTCTTATTTTCAGAATTGCCTGGACAAGGTGAATGGCCATATTTTCGAGATGGCCAATAAATATACCGCAAACCGCGGAATGGCTACGACCATTGTGGTGGTATATGCAGGCAGGGGAAAAGCATACATCACCAATGTGGGAGACAGCCGGGCGTATCTGTTCCGAAGCGGACAGCTGACGCAGCTGACAGAAGATCATACGTATGTGAACACGCTGGTAAAAGCCGGGGTGCTGACACCGGAACAGGCGGAAACAGACGACCGGAAAAATGTTATTACCCGGGCCATGGGGGCAGAACCGGATGTGGAACCGGACTTTTTCCAGGTTGACATTGCGGCAGATGACATTATCATCATGTGTACGGACGGACTTTACGATGAGGTTCGTGAAGACGAGATCGTGGAAGTCCTCAGCGAGGGCAGAACCATGTCGGAAACATGCAGCGAACTGGTTCGCAGAGCAAATGATCACGGTGGTCATGACAATATCACGGTCATAAGTTTAAGGGTTACGGAGGAAGATATCCATGAGCAATAGATTACTGGCAGGAAGATATGAGCTGATTGAAAAAATCGGCGAAGGCGGTATGGCCGTCGTATATAAAGCGAGATGCCGGCTGCTGAACCGGTATGTGGCGATTAAAATTCTCAGACCGGAATTTACGAAGGACGAATCCTTCATCGAAAGCTTCAGAAAAGAGTCCCAGGCGGCTGCGGGGCTGTCCCATCCGAACATTGTCAGTGTATACGATGTCGGCAAGGAGGGAAATCTCCACTTCATTGTCATGGAACTGGTAGAAGGGAAGCCGCTCAGCCAGCTGATTGCGGAAAAAGGCCGGCTGGATTACAAAGAAGCCATTGATATTACCAAGCAGGTTGCATCCGCTCTGAGCCTGGCCCACAAAAACCAGATCATACATAGGGATGTGAAGCCGCATAATATTCTGATTACCAGCACAGGCGTGGCCAAGCTGGCCGATTTCGGCATTGCCCAGGCGGTGAGCAACTCCACCATGGTGGATGGAAAGGACAACAAGGTCATGGGTTCTGTCCACTATCTGTCGCCGGAGCAGGCAAGGGGCTCCTATGTGGATGAGCGGACCGATATCTATTCTATGGGCATCGTTCTTTATGAAATGCTTACCGGACAGGTTCCGTTTGACGGGGACAATCCGATTTCCATCGCACTGATGCATATCAACGATCCGATGACACCGCCGTCCAGGCTGGTTTCCGGCATCCCGCCGCAGCTGGAGAAGGTGGTGCTGAAGGCAACCGACAAATACCAGAACAACCGGTACAGCACTGCTGACGAAATGATCAAAGACCTGGATAATATCGAGTTTATCACCAAGGTAATGGGCAGTAAGATTTTTGTGGATGATTCTGTGCAAAATCCGTCCGCCCGGGAAAAGGAACGGATGCATGGCAGTGTTTTCGGCGAAGGAATCGACGAAAAATCGATTTTCCCGGAAGATGGCCGGG
>JBJESY010000351.1:0-8061 GCA_051883035.1 Anaerovoracaceae bacterium
TGACACATTTTTCTGCATTTTATACCTATCCGGAAGACAGGATTTCATATATGATATAGAAAAAAGGGAGAGAAAAAATGCTTCGAATGGAAATCGCACTGTTTCTGGTGCTGGCGTTCATCGCCGTCTTCTATTATTCTGCCGGGCGCAGGCATACGCCGCTGCACCGGACCTTTTCACTGCTGCTGGCGGTGCTTCTGGTGCACCTGGTATTTGACGCAGCCACGGTTTACACGGTGAACCATCTGGACACGGTGCCTCTGCTGCTGAATCATATTCTGCACCGGCTCTTCATCGGAACCCTGGTGTTTGCAGTATTCCTGTTTTATCAGTACATTGCCATTCTGGTGGAAGAAGAAACGGGAAAGCCGCGGCGGCTTGACATGGCAGCCCGGATTTTGCTCGGTGTGTCGGAACTGGGGATTCTGGTGCTTCCCATTCATTTCGCCATTACGGAGCAGGGAAACTATTCCGACGGAATCCATGTCAGCGTCTGCTATCTCAGCATAGCGATCTATCTGCTTTTCTGTGTGATTCTGCTTGCCGGAAGCTGGAGAGCGCTGGACCGGAAAAAGAAGATTGCCATCAGTGCGGCACTGGCGATTCATCTGAGCGTATCGCTGCTGCAGGCCTTCCATCCGACCTGGCTGATCAGCGGCATGGGCCTGACCCTCATGACACTGTCCTTTTATCTGACGCTGGAAAATCCGGAGATCCTTCGGGGCGAGCTGGTGGAGCAGAAGATGTCCATGCTCTATCTGAAAAGCCAGGTGAATCCGCATTTCCTGTATAATACGCTGGACACCATCCGGATCCAGGCCCAGCTCAACGACGATAAGCCGGTAGCGTATCTTTTGATGCGTCTGGTGGATTTTTTCCGCCTCAGCGTGAAGGTGGATCGGCAGATGGTGGCGCTGGATGACGAGCTGGAGCTGCTGGAGGCGTACATGGAGCTGATGTGCTACCGGTATCCGCAGCTGACCTGCACGTATGATATTGATCCGGATCTTGGGGGTGTGCTGGTTCCGATGGGGGATGAGAACATGGCGGTACGAAACGGAGAAAGCGAGGGAGAAAACGTCATATGAAAAAACTGCGTGTTTTGCTGGTAGACGATGAGATCATAATCCGGGAATGGTTCAAGCGTCTGTTTGACTGGGAAGCCCACGGCTGCGAAGTAGTTGGTGAAGCTGCCGACGGGATGGAAGCCCTGGCACAGATCGATGCACTGAAGCCGGATATCGTCATCATGGACATCAACATTCCAATTATGAACGGTCTGAAGGTGATCCAGGTGAGCCGGATGAAGCATCCGCAGATCGCTTATGTCATTGTGTCCGGCTATGATGACTTTTCCTATTGTCAGCAGGCGCATCTGGCAGAGGATATGAGCCTTTCGGTATTGGCAGAGGAATTCCATCTGAATCCACAGTATATCAGCCAGCTGTTCAAGAATGAGATTGGCGTGGGATTCCTGGCCTATCTGACCAACATCCGCATGGAGAAGGCGAAAAAGCTGCTGATGTCCACTTCTCTTTCCCTCGGAGAAATCTCGGAAAAATCCGGATACGGAGATTACCGGGTTTTCACGAAAGTCTTCAAGAAGTCCGAGGGCATTACCCCGTCTCAGTTTCGAAGGGGATTCCTGGAGGAACATGAAAGCAGAATCTGAAATAAAGACTGAAAAAAGAAAGAAAAAACGCAGAGACCACACCTGAGAACAGATGCGCGCGCTCTGCGTATTTTGTTAAGAAAATGTCATTTAAAATGACAAAATCGAAAAAATTCATTCCACGTGACAAAACACCGAACCTCTTTTTTTTCGGTGGAGAATATGGTATTCTAAAAATGTGTAAGTCTGCTTTTTTGTAGAGAAGATAGAAAGAAGAAGTAAAAATGACGCAAAACAGAGAAAAGAAGCAGTTATTGGTTGTAGAGGATAACGAAATCAACAGGGCAATACTCCGCGAGATTCTGTCCGGGGAATATCGGGTGCTGGAGGCCGAAAACGGGCAGGCGGCTCTGGATATTCTGGGGCAGTATAAGGACAGTGTTTCTCTGATTCTGCTTGATGTGATGATGCCGGTGATGGATGGATATACCTTCCTGGACAGAGTGAAGGAAGATGCGGAACTGTCCCTGATTCCAATCATCGTGACGACACAGAGCGACAGCGAAGGAGATGAGGTATCTGCCCTTGCCCACGGTGCCACGGATTTCGTGCCGAAGCCTTACCGGCCGCAGGTAATTCTCCATCGGGTTGCCAGCCTCATCCGACTGCGAGAAACTGCTGCAATGATTAATCTGTTCAAGTATGACCGGCTTACCGGGCTTTACAGCAAGGAATTTTTCTATCAAAAGGCCCGGGAAAAGCTGAATGAGAACCCGGAACAGGATTACGCCATCATCTGTTCCAATATTGAAAACTTCAAGCTATATAACGATACCTTCGGCAGGGAGGCAGGTGACCGTCTGCTGCTGCAGGGAGCTGGTCATTTTCGGATGTTTGCCGGTGAAACGGGAATCTGTGGAAGATATGGTGCAGACCGGTTTCTTTGCCTGAAGGAAATGGAAAAAGGGAAGCCCGCTCTTCCGCATATTTTCGGGGCGTCCTTTTCCAACTGTCATGATAAGGTAGAAAACGTATCCCTGCACTGGGGAATTTATGAGATTACGGATCGTTCCACTTCGGTGGAGCAGATGTGTGACCGGGCACTGCTGGCGGTGGACAGCATTAAGGGACAATACAACCAGACGGTGGCCATATATGATGATGCGCTCCGCGGCAGGCTTCTGCGGGAAAAGGCCATTACCGATGCCATGGAAACGGCGCTGGCAGAGGAACAATTTGAGGTGTATTATCAGCCGAAATACAGCCTGAAGGATTCGTCCATGGCAGGGGCAGAGGCACTGGTGCGCTGGATTCATCCGGAGTGGGGATTCATGTCACCGGGAGAATTTATCCCATTGTTTGAAAAGAACGGATTTATACCGAGCCTGGACCGGTATGTCTGGGAGAAGGTATGTGCGCAGCTGCAGGATTGGAAAGCGAAGGGATATCCTGTAGTGCCTGTATCTGTCAATGTTTCACGGGCGGATGTGTATCAGCCGCATCTGGCGGATACGCTGCTGAAAATCACCCGGAAGTATGATGTGGAGCCTTCGCTTCTTCATCTGGAGATTACGGAAAGTGCTTATGCAGAAAATCCGGGACAGATTTTCGCTACGGTGGATCAGTTCCGAAAGCTTGGCTTTGCCATTGAAATGGATGATTTCGGCAGTGGATACTCGTCACTGAATATGCTGAATCAGATGAAGCTGGATATTCTGAAGCTGGATATGGAATTCATCCGGAATGAACTGGCCAAACCGGTGGAGCAGAGCATTTTGCATTTTGTCATCAGTATGGCCCATGGCATGGGCCTGATTGTGGTGGCAGAGGGCGTGGAGACGAAAGAGCAGGTGGATCGTCTTCAGGAAATCGGATGTGACCTGGTTCAGGGGTATTTCTTCGCCAAACCCATGCCTGCGGCGGAGTTTGAAACATTGCTGAAGAATATGTAAAAAAAGTTAAAATGAAATATAAACATATCATAAAAAACGCGAAAATTATTGATGGAACCGGTACACCCTGGTTTATAGGGGATGTGGCTGTCGCAGGGAATGAGATTGCTGCGGTGGGGAAACTGCCGCTTTCCGAAGAAGTGGAGGCAGAATGTGTCATTGATGCGGCAGGCAGAATTCTGGCTCCCGGTTTCATTGACACCCACACCCATCTGGACCTGACGCCGTTTGACTTCAACCGGTCGCAGGATCCTCATTCCGTAAGACGGCTCCGACAGGGTATTACCACGCAGATTTTCGGATGCTGCGGTATTTCTGCTGCACCGGTGACGGAAGCATCGAGAAAGCAGTGGATGGAACGGACCTTTGGAATCCACGACGTCTCCGGTGTAAGATGGAGCTCTTTCGGCCAGTATCTGGACCAGCTTTCGAAGCAGCCGCTGGGTGTAAACTATGCAGGTTATGTGGGGCATGGCGCCATTCGCCATTGCGTCATGGGATACGAAAATAGAAAACCCACCAGTGCTGAAATGGAAGAAATGAAAAAACTGCTGGCACAAGCCATGGAAGGCGGTGCAGTGGGCATGAGTACTGGTCTGATTTATGCACCCGGCGTGTTTGCGGACACGGATGAACTTGTGGAACTGTGCTCGGTATTAAAAGAATATAACGGAATCTATGCTTCTCATATCCGAAGCGAGAATGTCGGGTGGCTCCAATCCGTGGAAGAAGTCATCGAAATCTGTGAAAAAAACCAGATTCCGGGTATCGTGCACCACCTGAAGACGAAAGCAAAGGATTCAGAGGAACTGGTCCGAAAGGTTCTGCAGACTCTCCGGGATGCAAGAGCGCGCGGGGTCGATGTGGTCTTCGAGCAGTATCCGTATGAAGCCAGTGCAACCGGACTGGATATCGTACTTTCTTCCTGGATGCATGAAGGTGGAAAAGAGGCAATTCTGGACAGACTTCGTGACAAAGCACAGTTCGAAACATATCGCCAGTCGATTCGCAGCGATTACGGCTGGAAAAATGATGAAGATGAGTGGCTGGGCGCAAAGAACATGCTTGTGGTGGCTGCAGAAAACCATCCGGAGTTCTGCGGGAAATACATCGACGAGATTGCCCGTCAGCTTGGAAAAGAACCGATTGAAACAGTCTTTCACATTCTGATTGAAACGGACCTCCACGCGGGAGCAGCCTTCTTCGGAATCAAAGAAAGTGACATTTGTACGATTTTGCGAAATCCGCTGGGCATGGTCGGATCTGACTCGGATGATGTGAAAATTGGGGAGACGACCCATCCGAGAACCAACGGCACCTTTCCACGTGTGCTGAAAAGCTATGTACTGGATAAGGGCGTGATTCCCATGGAAACGGCCATTTTCAAAATGACCGGATTTCCGGCGGCACGCTTCGGACTGCAGAAACGTGGCTTGATTCGAAAGGGCTTTTTCGCGGATCTGGTGCTGTTTGATCCTGACAAGCTGACCGATCCGGCAGACTACCTGCAGCCCTTTGCACCGCCTTCGGGCATTGACATGGTCATGGTGAACGGGACTGTTGCACTGAAAGACGGTACGACGATCGATACCGGGTCCGGAATCGTTCTGCGCCGGCAGGAATAAATCGCTCGCAAAACTATAAATTCGACACAAACCTCTGCAAAATGCGCCTGTTTTCAGGCGCATTTTTTTCGTATAATAGAGTCACAACAGGGAAAAGAGAAAAAACGGAGGATTGGAAATGAGAGCAGAACATACAACATCGAATTTACTGACCATTGCCGGAGGCCTGATGACTGTATCCGGCCTGCTGATGGCCATTGGCGCAGGGCTTGCCTACGGCGGGATCCTGTGGGCGTCGGCATCCTGCATGTTTTTCGCCGCATATCATTTCCGTCTGGCAGAGAACAAGAAAGAGAAAGAAGAAATGGAAATGGAAATGGAAAACAGAAGGGGGTAAAGATATGAAAAGAATGCAGAAGGCATCTGCCATACTCTGGCTTGCCGGGCTGTTGTGCCTGGCAGCAGCGATACTGACGGACTGGAACGATAAAATGTTTCTTCCGTTGGCTCTGACTTTTATCATGGCAGCGAATTATTCGGGCATCGCATGTGAAAAACTGAAGCAGGGGAGCGCAACGGAATAGGGACGCAGCGTGGGGACACAGAATAGGAACACGGCGTGGGACGCCAATGGGTCATTTTTTTCTTCATTGGCGTGTATCGATCATCGAGGTATCGATATAAATATAGGAAAAAACACACTTCAATCGCTGGAAATGCATAAATATGTTATTAAAATTATAATTATGCATATATTCTGGAGAATGCAGAATGAAAAACAATATAATCATTCGCAAAAGGCAGTATTATTATCATATTCGGATAGTACGGGGACGCCAATGAAATCAGAAAAACTCATTTGGCGTCCCTTTTTGTCTGCGAAAAGAAGAGCGTAAACATTCATGCAGTTTAAGCCCTTGCATACTGTGAATATAATCTTTTTCCGTAGTGTTTCAAGATTTGCTCTTCACAAATGCAGGATACAGGGGTATAATATCAAAACCACACAATACGAGAAAAGCAGTGAAAGAGGCAAAATGGAATGGATCAGAATAAGATCAAAATAAATGTCAGAGAAGAGCGGCCTGATGATTACCGCCGGGTCGAGGAAATAACAAAAGCGGCGTTTTCTTATCCCGGCAGGATTGAGCAGGGTGGTATTGGGTGTCCGTATGAGCACTGGATGGTCCACGAACTCCGGAACCGGGATGGAATACTGCCTTTGAGCCTGGTGGCAGAGATGGAAGACGTGATTGTTGGGCACATTATATGCAGCCATGCAGCAGTGAAAACAAAAGAGAATAGTATTCCGGTTCTGAACTTCGGCCCGCTGAGTGTTTTGCCGGAATATCAGAGAAAAGGAGTGGGCGGCGCACTTTTGAAGACCATGATGAAAAGGGCAGAAGAAATGGGGTTCGGCGCAATCCTGTTTTTCGGTCGGCCCGAGTATTACCCGCAGTTTGGATTCGTGGAAGCAGCAGCGTTTGGAATCACTGACTGCAATGGGGCAAATTACCCGGCGTTTATGGCAATGGAACTGCAACCTGGATATCTGTCGCAGGCAAGAGGCGGGAAATATTTCGAGTCAGACATCTACGACGACGAAAAAAACCGTGAAGCAGTGAAAGCTTTTGATAGAAGATTTTGTGAAGAAGAGAGGATAGAAGCATGATAACAGAAGGAACGCTGTACCGGCCGCCGGCTGAGGCCAATACCTTTCTGCTGCAGGTGACGGCAGGCTGTACCCATAATGCCTGCCGGTTTTGCAGTATGTACCGGGATAAGAAGTTTCATATGATCGATGAGGACACGCTGCGGCAGAATCTGCAGGAGGAAAAGCGCATCTGCGATATTTACGGACGGCCCCACCGCCGGGTATTTCTCATGGATGGAGATGTGTTTTCCCTGTCGGCGGACAGGCTGGAAGAAAAACTGGAATTCATTCGCCGCTATCTGCCGGAAATTGAAGTTTTCAGCATGTATGCGGCGGTTCGCAGCATTCAGAGCAAATCTGACGCGGATCTGGAGCGGCTGAAGAAGCTGGGTGTCAATGATCTGTATATTGGCTATGAAACGGGGCTGGACGATGTACTGCAGTTTATGAATAAGGGGACGTCTCTTGCGGACAGTATCGAGCAGGCAAACCGCCTGAACTGTGCAGGTATCCATCACAGGGCTCTGTTCATGCTGGGTGCCTGTGGGAAGGGACGCGGAGAAGAAAGCGGACTGGCAGCGGCAAATCTGATTAATGAGATCCGGCCGGACATGGCGCGGTTCACCACTTTGACGGTGTTTCCGGGTACGGAGCTGGAAGAGGATGTACGGGCGGGACGGTTTACGGAAGCCGGCGAAAAGGAGAACCTCATAGAAGAAAAGATCGCGCTGGAACACATTCAGCTGCCGGAACTGCACTTCTGGGCAAGCCATGTGCTGAATTCCACACCGGTTGCCGGCTATATCGGCAGGGACCGGGAGTGGATGCTGAAGCGGCTTAACCGGAGCATCGTGGAGTTTGATGAGGAGACTTTTTCGAGGAACTTCCGAAGAAACCATCTGTAGGAATACGACTATATTCGCGGATCCCGCAGAGCACCATAGGTCTGCCGGATGATTACGATTGCGATGAGGAATGTCAGGATATCTGCTGCCGGAAACGAGTAAAGCAGTCCGTTCAGCCCGAAGAAGATCGGAAGGATGATCGGCAGTGCCACACCGAAGATGACTTCCCGGGTCAGGGAAATAATGGTAGACTCCACGGCCTTGCCCAGAGCCTGCAGATAGATAAAGGTTCCTTTGTTGACCGTCGCCAGCACCATCATGCACAGATAAGTGCGGAAGCTCTTCACCGCAAATTCCGTATAGTAGGCACTTTCATTACCGGCTCCGAAGATACTGATGAGCTGCGTGGGAAAACATTCTACAATGATCAGAG
>JBJESY010000352.1:0-1623 GCA_051883035.1 Anaerovoracaceae bacterium
TGCCGTACATAAAAGCGGTGGAGGCAGGTGAAATTCTCGGATATGCCTATGCCGGCAAATTCAAGGAACGGAAGGCTTATGACTGGTCTGTGGAAGTGACTGTGTATGTAAGAAGAGACGTCAGAAGAAAAGGCGTGGGAAGACTGCTCTACGGCGCGTTGGAAAAATCTCTGATGCAGATGGGCGTTCTGAACATGAATGCCTGTATCGCAGTCCCAAAGGGAGATGATCCATACCTGACCAACGACAGTTATCATTTCCATTCCAGCATGGGATTCGACCTTGTCGGAACATTTCACGACAGTGGATATAAGTTTGATACCTGGTATGATATGATCTGGATGGAGAAGATGATCGGTGATCATGCGAAGAAGCAGGAACCTGTGAAATACGGCAAGTGGACCATCGATTGATTGAATTGAAAGGAATGAAACCATGGGTGAATTATCAAAGCTTCCCAATATCGGGAAAATCGTGGAGCAGCAGCTCATGCAGGCAGGCATTCAGACATACGACGAACTGAAAGCGGTCGGCGCGAAAGAGGCATGGCTGCGGATTCAGGCATTCGATCCGTCTGCATGCATAAACCGACTCATGGCACTGGAAGGGGCCATTGAGGGAGTGAAAAAGAACCTGCTTCCCGACGAAGTGAAGGAAGATCTGAAAGCGTTTTATCAGGAGAATAAGAAATAGCATGAAAAAGGTGTTGAAGTGGGCAGGTATCGCCTTTGCGGCTGCCGCAGCTTGCTGGTTTATCCTCATTGTATGGAACCCATCGGACTTTGAGATTTGGTTTGCTGCTGCAGCCATCGTCAATTCCATTCTTTTCGTATGCCTGCTGGCGGTCTGCGGTGCATCCTGGCTGGCGGCAAGGAAAGGGAAGAAGATTTCACCGTACAAAATCTTTGCGGCGGCGGATCTCCTGGTGGGACTTCTTGTTGCTGCTTATGCGGTGCATGACATTCTCACGGCAGTCGGATTTTTCGGCGGACTACTGGGCGTATTGCTGCTGATTTTCGTTATGCCTGTGGTTGCAGCATTTCTGGTAATTGATATAATTCTGGCCGTAAGGAAGAAACGGAGGATTAGGAATGAACGTGAAGCTTATGAAGGTGAAGGAAGAACAGAAGAGCATCCTGGCGCACCTGATTGAACTATATGAATACGATTTTTCGGAATTCGAGGACAATGATGTGAGTGCATATGGTCTGTATGGCTATTCCTACCTGGATTATTACTGGACGGAAGCGGGGCGCTATGCATATTTCATTCAGGTAGACGGGAAGCTGGCCGGTTTTGCCATGGTGTGCGGGTACTGTTATGTTTCAAAGAAACCAGATACTCACTCCATGGCTGAGTTTTTCGTGATGAAAAAATACCGCCGCCGGGGAATCGGAAAGCAGGCGGCGCTGGAAGTCATGAAACGCCATCCGGGAAGCTGGGAACTGATGGTACATCCGAATAACCCGGTTTCTCATGTTTTCTGGGAGAACGTCATCCGCCAGGCAGCCAGCGGCGAAATAAAGATGGTTGAGAATGTGGAAGGTGTTTACGAAAACGGGCTTGGAACTGCTTATCTTTTTCAAGTGTAACGGAAAGGATGGGAATTGTATGAATACTGAC
>JBJESY010000353.1:0-1621 GCA_051883035.1 Anaerovoracaceae bacterium
AATGAAGACGAGCGGAAGGTGGTTTTCGAGAAGAACATGCTTTTCGCAACTTTGGATGTGCAGCAGCGGAGCGTGGTGCTGGATTCCAATCATCAGTTTATTCTGATCGATACGGTGGGATTCGTCAGCAAGCTGCCTCATTCTCTGGTGAACGCTTTTAAGGCGACGCTGGAAGAGGTGACCTATGCCGACCTGCTGATTCATGTGGTGGATTCTTCCTACGAAAACCACGATTTCCATATCGATGTGACGGACCAGGTTTTGTCGGAAATCGGAGCGGGGAATAAAGAGAAAATTCTTGCATTTAACAAAATCGACCTGGTGGATTCCGCAGTGGTGGTGCCGAGGCCGGGGACAGAGAATATCTTTATTTCAGCCCGTGAGGATATCAACATCGACCGTCTTCTGGACATGATTCGGAGCAAAATCTTCTCAGACGAGGTTTCGGCCTGCCTGCTGATTCCGTACAGCCGGGGGGATCTGTCGTCCTATCTCTGCGAGAAGGCGGGGGTCACGGTGATGGATTACCGGGAAAACGGTACGTATTTCGAGGTTCGTCTGAAGGAGGCAGATTATCAGAGACTGAAGGAGTATAAAGTATGAAGCTGTACAGTACGGTGGCGGGAGAAGCACACGCAGAGCAGGTGATTGAAAAATCCAGATTTATTGCTTACGTCAGTCCTGCACAGAGCAGGGAAGAGGCGGATGCCTTCATCGCTTCCATCCGGAAAAAGCATAAGGATGCCACCCACAATGTTCCTGCCATTGTTCTTGGAGACAAGATGCAGATTCAGTGGGCAAGCGATGACGGCGAACCTCAGGGCACGTCCGGTGCTCCCATGGTACAGATGCTGGTGAAGGAAGGCATTACCAATGTGGTGATTGTTGTGACCCGGTATTTCGGCGGCATCAAGCTGGGAACCGGCGGACTGGTGCGTGCCTATACCTCCAGTGCCAAGCTGGGACTGGAAGCTGCAGGTCTCTGTGATGTAGAGGAAATGATGGTTCTGACCTGTGAGGTGGAGTATTCCCATCTGGCGAAGATTCAGAATCTGGCTGGTGAAAGCGGGGCTTTTTTTGCCATTGAGGAAATCCGGTATACGGACGTGGTGTCCATGGATCTGTCCTGCCTGCCGGAGGATGCGGAAGGCGTTGAAACCATGCTGGCAAACCTGACAGCGGGCAGATGCATCGTGAAAGAGCGGCAGAGCCGGCTGGTGAAGCGGCTTCGGGAGATGTGCGTAAAATAGTGCATAAAAATGTCGTTTTTTTCTTTAAATATGCTTGACAGCTGTCTGGAAAAGTGGTAATATAAACAAGCTGTCGCACGAAAGAACTGCGGGAAAGCAGTTCCGGGACGACAGAAGGATGAAAGAAGATTTCAGAAATCTTCTAAAAAAGTCCTTGACTATACCGCTTGAATGTGGTAATATATTAAACGGCTCTTGAACTGCTGGTTGCAAATCATGGTTCGGGACGCTAAGAAAAAATTAAAAAAAGTCTTGACAAAATGATGCAAATAATGTAAAATAATTAAATGTGTCGAGCAGTTAAGACACGAACACCAAGGGCGCTTAGCTCAGCTGGGAGAGCATCTGCCTTACAAGCAGAGGGTCATAGG
>JBJESY010000354.1:0-8044 GCA_051883035.1 Anaerovoracaceae bacterium
CAGTGCTTCTGCAATTTCAATCAGACACTGGTCGCCTTCCTGATGGCCGTAGGTATCGTTGATCGGTTTGAAATTATCCGCATCCAGCAGGGCAACCGTGTAAACCTGCGGTTCCTTTTCCAGCTTATCCATATAACTGTTCAGAGATCGGCGGTTGGAAATCTGCGTGAGACTGTCGATACCAGCCCAGGCTTCCAGCTTCCGGTTCAGCATATACTGGCGCCGGACAGAATTATAGTTTCTGATCTGTACGGCAATCATCACAACGAGAAAAATAAGCAGATTCAGTATAAAGGAGAAGAACCAGCTTTCATGTACCAGATCTCCGGACACAGCAATCATCAATATGCTTGAGGAAGATGCCATGATGATGTAAAATACGGGGCTCAGCACCAGGATGCTGCCGATGGCAGCCAGAATCGTCATGTAAGTGACAGGATAACCACCGCCTCGGATGTCCAATGCAGAAACCAGGGCACTCCAGAAAATCAGTACAAAACTGTAGATATAGGTACAGACCGCAACCAGGTGCAGCTTCTTTTCATCCTTCATCAGATGCTGCGTGGAAAAATACGTGAGTACGGTAAAGAAGAACAGAAACACATACGAAGAAAAATACAGGATGCGCCGCAGATCATGAAAATTGAAACGGAGCAACCCAAGTATCATCATAAGGATTTCCAGTGATGCGATCAAAAGCAGGAAGACTTTGTATTCCTTCCAGCCCTTTTTAAAACTGATTGTCAGAAGTTCTCTGCTGTTCATGGGATGTTTTCTCTTTGCTTTCTGTAAGATTGTCTGATACATAACAATAGTCTTTATTATTTTACACTATTTTCAGTAAAGAAGAAAGAGAAATTTTTTGCTTCACCATTTATTCACCGCATATTCAGTTGGAAAGTTGCTGCCAACTGTGGTATACTATTCTATTAGAAACACTGCGCAAAATATATCGTCAGGAGGATATTATGCTTTTTAAAAATATTACGGTTCTCAATGAAGATTTTGAAATAGAAAAAGACCGGTTTGTGCTGGTGGAAGACGGACGGATCGCGTCGATTGGAGATGATGCGCCGGAAGCTTACAGCGGTGAGGTTTATGATGGAAGCGGGAAGCTGATGATGCCGGGATTTTATAACGCCCATGCCCATTCACCGATGACACTGATGCGGGGCTATGGAGAGAACATGGTTCTGCAGGACTGGCTGAACAAGCGGATCTTTCCTTTCGAGGATAAGCTCAGCAGCCCGGCGGTTTACTGGGGAACCATGCTGGCCATGGCAGAGTCCATCCGGTTCGGCATCGTTTCCACCAGTGACATGTACTATTTTATTGATGATATGGTGAAAGCAGTGGCGGACAGCGGTGCGAAAGCCAATATTTCCAGGGCAATTTCAAACTTTGACAACAATGATGTATGGAATCTTCCTTCTCTGCAGGAAATGCAGCGGACGTATGAAGCCTATCACAATGCAGAAAACGAACGAATTAAAATGGATATGAGCATTCATGCCGAATATACTTCCAATGAAACCGGTGTGCGGGCTGTGGCGGATTACGCCAGAGAAAAGCAGGCCAACATGCATGTGCATGTGTCTGAAACCAGACTGGAGCATGAAGAGTGCAAATCCCGTCACGGTGGTATGACGCCTGTGCAGTATTTTAACAGTCTGGGCGCCTTTGACATGCCGACCACTGCAGCTCATTGTGTCTGGGTGGAAGGAGAGGATTTTGATATCCTGAAAGAAAAAGGCGTTACGGTGGCTTCCAATCCTGTGAGCAACCTGAAGCTGGCAAGCGGCGTCTGCAATGTGCCGGAGATGCTGCGGAGGGGAATCCGGGTCGCCATCGGTACGGACAGCGTGGCAAGCAACAACAGCCTGAATTTCTTCGAGGAGATGAAGGTATTCGCCATAGCTTCCAAAATGTACTACAATGATCCTACTGCAGTTACCCCGGTGGAAACCCTGCGGGCAGCCACCATAAATGGCGCATTGAGTCAGGGAAGAGGCGACTGCGGACGTATCGCGGAAGGTTGCCGTGCCGATCTGATTGTGGTGGATATTGACCAGCCGAATATGCAGCCGGTGCATAACATAGCCAATAATTTAGTATATTCTGCTTCCGGCAGTGATATAGTATTAACGATGGTTGATGGACGGGTGCTGTACCGTGACGGAGAATACACGACCATTGATTTGGAAAGAACCATGTTCGAAGTACGGAAAGAAACCGATGCTATCCTGCGGGCTCTATAGTAAGCCATGCGGGCATGCGGTGAAATTGAAGTTGAAATGTGAGGGCATTCTATGTCAAATAATAAGTTTCTGAAAGGAGCAGCCATACTGGGAATCGCCGGGGTAATTGTGAAAATTATCGGCGCAGTATTCCGTATTCCTCTGACCAACTGGATTGGTCAGGACGGAATGTCCTACTATGGCTGTGCTTATCCGATCTATTCCCTGTTCCTGACCATTTCCACAGCTGGGATTCCTGTGGCAATTTCCAAGATGGTGTCGGAACGTATTACGGTTCGCAATTACGGCGGAGCCCATAAGGTGTTTAAGGTTTCGCTGGGACTGCTGACCGTGCTGGGAATGGTTTCGTTTTTACTCTGCTATTTCGGAGCGGATTTCATTGCCGGAACTGTACAGAACAATCCGGAAGCGGCTTCCTCCATTCGGGCCATTTCCCTGGCGCTGCTGTTTGTTCCGATCCTCTCGGCCTTCCGTGGGTATTTCCAGGGACGTCAGAACATGAATCCGACGGCGGTATCGGAACTGACAGAACAGACGGTCCGTGCGGCGGTCGGACTGACGCTTGCATACAGTTTTCTCACGGTGGGTCTGCCGCAGGCTGCTGCCGGGGCCACCTTCGGTGCTTCGGCAGGCTCCTTTGCCGCCATGGTGGTCATCGCACTGATCTATCTCCTGAATCGTAAGACCATCCATATCAAGATCCGCAGAGGAGACAATGACTATGAAGATACGAAGGAAATTCTCCGCAAGGTTCTGATGATTGCCATTCCGATTACGCTGGGTGCATCCATCATGCCGATTATGAATGCTATTGACTCGACCGTTGTCATGGGCAGACTTGAGGCAACCGGCTGGACCCACGAACAGGCAAAAAGCCTCTTTGGGCAGCTGTCCGGTTACTGTGCATCCCTGATCGGTTTGCCGCAGATTTTTACGCAGGCGATTGCTGTCAGCCTGGTTCCCGCTATTTCAGCTGCATTTCTTCGCAGTGAGAAGAAAGAACTGCAGGAAAATCTGAAAATGGGACTTCGCCTGACCATGATTGTGGGATTCCCATGTGCGGTTGGCATGTTCGCACTGGCGCAGCCGATTCTGCTGCTGCTGTTTCCGAGCCGGCCGGCGGAGGCAATTGCATCGGCACCGACTCTGATGGTGATGGCAGTCAGTGTAGTTTTCCTCGCTTCCGTGCAGACGCTGACCGGTGCGCTGCAGGGTGTGGGAAAACAAAGTATTCCGGTCTGGAATCTGGCTGTGGGTGCTGTTTTTAAGTTTGCGGTAACCTGGATCTGCGTTGGAATTCCTGCAGTCAATGTAAAAGGAGCTCCGATGGGAACCATCGCAGCCTATGTGATCGCCATGATACTTGATCTGCGGGCCGTAAAGAAGTATACAGGAACCTCGTTTGATATGCGGACCACATATCTGGTTCCGGGCGCAGCCTCCTGCCTGATGGGTCTTGGAGCAGTCGCCTGCTATAAACTGCTCTATATGGTGACAGACAGCAATGGAATTTCCACGCTGCTGTCCATAGCTGTTGCTGTGGTAGTATATTTCGCGCTGATCCTTCTGATGAAGGGCATCTCCAGAGAAGAAGTGGAACATCTGCCGAAGGGCGACATGCTGGTGCGTCTGCTGGGCAGATTTCTGAGATAGCGTTTACACATGAAGGAATATCCGGAAAAGACGGAAAGAGGAGAGAAACAATGAAAAAGGAATACGAGAAAATTGCCAGACCGGCAGAAAACAGTGCAGATGCCATCAGCCGTCTGGCAGAGATTATAAAAATACTTCGAAAAGAGTGTCCGTGGGACAGGGAACAGAACCATGAATCGCTGCGGACCTGCCTGCTGGAGGAATCCTATGAGGTAATCGAGGCGATCAATCAGAAAGATCCGGAGAATCTGCGGGAAGAACTGGGTGACGTCTTGCTGCAGGTGGTGTTTCATGCTGCACTGGCGGAAGAGGAAAACCAGTTTGATCTCTGCGATGTGATAAACGAAGAATGCGAGAAAATGATTCGCCGCCATCCGCATGTTTTTTTGGAAGAAAACCTGAAAACTATTGACAAAGTCCTTGAAAAATGGGAAAATATCAAGGTAAAGGAATCTGGACAACCAGACAATACCAGCAGGCTGGAAAAGGTTCCGCGTGCGCTGCCGGCACTGATTCGTGCGAAGAAGGTGCAGAAGAAGGCAGCGGATGTGGGCTTCGACTGGGATGAAGTCGCCCCGGCTCTGGACAAGGTTGAAGAAGAAGTATCAGAACTGCGGGAAGCCCTGCAGAACGGCGATGAACATGACAGAATGGAAGAATTGGGTGACCTTCTCTTCTCTGTGGTCAATGTAGCCCGTTTCCTGCATGTGGATCCGGAAGAAGCGCTGACCTTTACAACGGACAAATTCATCAGACGGTTTGCATATATTGAGAAAGAAGCCATGGCTTGCGGCAGGCGGCTGGAAGATATGTGCTTATCGGAGATGGATGCATTATGGGAGCAGGCTAAGCTGAAAGCCTGTGAAAAAGCCTGAACTGGCAGAAGTTTTTTATTATTTAAGGAGGAATATCAATGAACAAGGCTGAATTAGTAGCTGCTGTTGCAGAGAAAACTAATTTCACTAAGAAGGATGCAGAAACTGCAATCAATGCTGTTGTTGCAAGCATCGAAGAAGCATTAGTGAAGGGCGAAAAAGTACAGTTAATCGGATTTGGTACTTTCGAAACCAGAGAAAGAAAGGCAAGACAGGGCAGAAACCCTAGACAGCCGGAAGAAGTTATCGAAATCGCAGCATCCAAGGCACCTGTTTTCAAGGCTGGCAAGGCATTAAAGGATGCAGTGAACAAATAAGTCAACGATTCGTTGAAATTATAATTCCGTTAATTTAGACAGAAATGTCTTTATTAAAAAATAAAACCTATAGCTCATTTAAAGGTTGAAATGCTTATGAGAATCGATAAGTTCCTTAAAAATTCAAGACTGATCAAGCGCCGGACCGTGGCCAAGGAAGCCTGTGATCAGGATCGGGTCAGCATCAACGGGAAGGTTGCCAAGGCGGGAACTGAAGTCAAAGTGGGCGACATCATTCATATTGAGTTTGGCAACAGCTCCATCACAGCCAGAGTCCTGAATCTTACCGAATCTTGTAAGAAAGAAGCCGCAGCAACAATGTATGAAATAATCCAATAAAAAAGACCTGCAAAGGTCTTTTTTATTATGATCATGCACATATTTTTGCTCAGAGCAGATTTTGCTCAGAACACATTTTGCAGAGAAAGCGACTCGTTTTCCGTGAGAAAAGAAAGCTGTTCCACCATGGCCGCCAGTTCCCCCGTGGAATTCGAAACATCCTGCGCGTGCGCGTACTTGATGGATTTTGCGAGACCGAAATCGATCTCATTAATGGTGTGGGTGTCCAGAAAAAAGAGGGAAATTTTCCGGAATTTATGCCAGTCCTCGTCCAGACGTTCCAGCCGCTTCTCCGTTACTTTCCAGTTTTCAGCCGTGATTTCCGGTATGATTTTTTTTTCTATCTCTTTCTGAAAACCCTTACTCTGACTGTCGGCGTAGTGAATGAAGGTCAGCCAGCCGCCGATGAGCAGGACAATCGTCAGGGTCGCAATGAGCAGGTCTTTCACAGTTTCACCTCCTGCGCAAAATCCTCACAGCTGCGTTTTCCGGCATGCAGGTATACGTGAATTTTCTTGTTTTCATCACAGAATGCCAGAAATATTTCTTCGTAGGAACGGAGTCCTTTGGCCGTCAGCTTCTGCTGGAATATGTCTTCG
Organism: Anaerovoracaceae bacterium; assembly: GCA_051883035.1. Taxonomy (GTDB): domain Bacteria; phylum Bacillota; class Clostridia; order Peptostreptococcales; family Anaerovoracaceae; genus RGIG7179. The sequence goes on from JBJESY010000354.1 coordinate 6,042, forward strand.
TTGATGTCGGCAAACTGCAGATTTTTTTCATAAAGGATTCCGTCTGAAACAAGGATAACCGGCAGTCCTCCCTCCGAAACAGCAAGCTTCATATCCCTTGGTTTCAGCGGCTGGGCATCGGCTTTGGGTATGACCGTCAGCTGACCGTTGGATTCCATGATGGCATACTGGACATCGGCGAGGGAAGGGCAGTTCTCCAGCCGCAGCTGCTCCAGCAGATCGGTACTGGTGATGCGCAGCCGGCGGAGTTCCTTCACATTGAGCCTGCCTTTTTCAATGAGTATACTGGGCTTGCCGGTGACAAAGTTTTTGAATCCTTCACTTTTTATGGACAGGTATGAAATGAGAATCTGGAGAAACATTAAAGTGAAGATGGCCATGACGCCATTTACCAGCGAAACCGCCGGATCGTCAATGGGGATTGCCGCAAGCTCCGCAATCATAAAGACAATGACCAGCTGAAAAGGAGACATTTTCGACAGCTCCGATTTGCCCATGAGACGCATGGCGAAAAGAACAAGAACATATAAGATCAGCGTTCTGACTGCAACGATTAACACAGAATAACACCTCCCGGATTTTGTTTATCGAAAGTATTGTTTACAAAGCAAAGATTTGCTATACTACTATTTTAGTGTGCAGGAAAGGAAAGCAAAGAATATGAAGTCAAATATGGTACAGCAAGACAGAAATAATATGGAAAAAACATTCAGGCTGTCTGTTCTGTATTTTTTTGTCTATTGTCCTTTGGGGGTGGTCTGCCCGCTGATTGGTCAGTATCTGTCCTCCATTGGATTTACAGGCACGCAGGTAGGCATGATTACGTCCCTGGGAACGGCAACCGCGATTTTCGCCGGCATGTTCTGGGGGCAGGTGTATGCCAACAGCCGACATAAGCGGTATCTGATCGGATTCATGTGCTTTTCGGCGAGCCTCTTGGGCATCGCAGGGACGAAAACAGAAGTATTTGTCATCTACGCAGTAATTTACAGTGCCATGTATTTCTTTCAGGGACCGATTCACGGACTCTGTGATTCACTGGTTCTCAGCAAAGAGGGGAACTTTTCACTGATTCGTTCTTTTGGGGCAATTGGCTATGCAGCAGCTGTTTTCGCAGCAGGAAAATATGCGGAAGCGACAGACCTGAAAAACATTTTCTACATCTATGCAGCTGCATACCTGGTGGTCATTTTCATGCTGCTGCGAGAAGAAGAGCCTCCATACCACAGAGAAAAGGGAGAAAAGATTCGGGCAGCAGTTCTGCTGAAAAACCGTCGATATCTGAAGCTTCTGCTCTGCGCTTTTTTTGTCATGGGAACCAATGTGGCCAACAGCACATATTTCGGATATCTGTTCCGTGAAGGCGGCGGAGATCTTTCGGGAATCGGGTTTGCGTTTCTGTTGATGGCAGGCAGTGAAGCACCATGCATGATGCTTTTGCCGAAGCTGGTTCGTAAATTTTCGTCGGAAACCATGATACTGTTTGCCATGATTCTGTCGGCAGTGCGTTTCGGCTTCTATTCCACCGGCCCGTCTTCCGGTATGCTGCTGGCGACGTTTTTTCTTCAGGGCATGGTCAACGGCGTACTGCTGGTAGAACTGGTCAAGTATGTGGATCGGTTGGTGGAACCGAAATACAGCGGTGTTGCCATCGCAGTATATTATGCCATCGGAAACAGTCTCAGCGTTATCATCTGCAGTCTGCTGGGCGGCGTGATTCTGGATGCTGCAGGCGTACAGTCTGTATATGGTTTCTTCAGCTTATATAATGTAGCTGCGGTGGTCCTGTATATCGTGACGGGACTGTATAAAAAGGAATCTGCCGTATAAAAAGAAATCCTGCGAAATTTGATGAAAAAAATTGAAAACCCCCTTGACGGGAAGGGGAGAACGTGGTAATATAATCAAGCTGTCGCAAACAGCCGGTGAAAACCTGCTGCGGCAGTCAGGCGAAAAGATACTTTGAAAAAAGTTGAAAAAAGCGCTTGACAATATTACCCGGA
>JBJESY010000355.1:0-1612 GCA_051883035.1 Anaerovoracaceae bacterium
GGCGCGAGAAAAGGGGCTGCTGACGGAGGCGCAGCCTCAGGCGGAGCATGCAGTCAGACAACTGCTGGAACCGGTGCTGACTGCGGCAGGAGGAACCCTTGATGACGGAAGCAACAGCGTAGAGGACGAAAGCGGTTGGACGCTGCGATTTGCGTAATGTCCGAAAAACTGCGGATCGGCAGGATAATAATATATAGTATAATGTAAAAAAGTCCGGAGCATGCAGAATCCATGACGGAATGCACGCCCCGGGCTTTTGATTTATAATGCATACATTGATGCATCTTGAAAGGTACAGAAATGGTTTACAGTTTCTTGGCCTCTTCGTAGCGCTTTACCTTTCCGGTGGTGGTTTTGATCATCGGCTGATCGGTGATCACCAGGCGGAAGATCTGCTTGTAAGATGGAAGCTGGTCGTTGATGGTATCGATATCCCGACGGATGCAGGCTTCAATCTCTTCTGCAGAAGAAAGACCCAGGGTTTCCTTCATGTAGTCCGGTTTGTAGACGATCTTGGCGCAGATGGCCAGATCCTTCTCATCCCCGTCATCATGCCGCGGCTGACCGAAGACCATGTTTTCCTCTACATAAGGCAGGTTGCTGATGAGCAGTTCGATTTCCTCCGGATAGACATTCTTGCCGTTTTTCAGAACGATAACATTCTTCTTGCGGCCGCAGATGAACACATAGCCGTCCTTGTCCACATAGGCCAGGTCGCCGGTGTGAAGCCAGCCGCCGGCCAGCGTTTTTTCCGTTTCTTCCGGATTCTCATAATATCCGGCCATGACATTGGGACCGCGTGCAATCAGTTCGCCAACACCGTCTGCATCCGGCTCATCGATGGCCAGCTCCACACCCGGAATGGCCTTTCCGATGGAGCCGGAACGCCGCTCCCAGTGGTTTTCCGCTGCCAGAATCGGAGATGCCTCCGTCATGCCGTAGCCCTGCACCGCTGTGATGCCGAACCGGTTGAACCCTTCGATGGCCTCCGGATCGATGGCAGAAGCGCCGCTGATGACGAAGCGGATGTTGCCGCCCAGCTGATCCAGAATCTGCTTGAACAGCTTCCGGCGTACGTCGATGCCCAGCTTCAGCAGCAGGCCGGACACCTTCAGGCCGAAGTTTACCTTTTTCTCCAGCCCCTCCTTCTTCACCGTCAGCTTGATCTTCTTATAGATGGACTCGATGAGAAGCGGCACGCAGAAAAAGACGGAAACCTTGTATTCCACGATGTTTTTCTGCAGGTATTTCAGCCCGTCGCAGTAGGTGGTCACCACGCCGGCTGCCAGCATGACGATCTGCCCGGTGGAGCCGAAGGTGTGGTGGTACGGCAGGAAAGCCATGCTCACGTCACCGCAGCGAATGTCCTCGCAGAGCAATGCGGCATACACGTTTTCCACGATGTTGGAATGGGACAGCATAACGGCCTTGGCCATGGAGGTGGTGCCGGAGGTGAAGAGGATGATGGACGTGGCTTTGGCGTCAACGGGAAGATTCTGATACTTCTCAAAATCCGCTCGTCCGGCGTTTTCTCCTTCTCTTCGCAGCTGCGGAATGCTCAGGTATCCCTCCATTTCATCCATGCAGATGTATTGGCTGACCTTGGTGGTGC
>JBJESY010000356.1:0-7864 GCA_051883035.1 Anaerovoracaceae bacterium
AAGCCGATGCACCGAACATCTGCGCACGGTTGGATAATATGAGAAATTTCCCGTCGAAATTCCGCACACCGAAAGGCAGCTCCGACGGCATATAGCGGCAGGCAGCCTGATACAGATCTTCTTCCGTCATCTCCAGCAGTTTCATCATTTCATAGCATATGGTCGTACAAAAATATCCGCGTTCCTCATCCTTCATCAGGATACGGTAAATAACGGCAAGATCCAGAAAGTCCCTATGGGGCAGATCTTCCAGCAGTGCCTGATTCCGCTCCCGGTGAATCAGCTCCATGACAATCTGATGCTTCATGCTTTCCGGATGAAAGAACGCATCCGTCAGGGTATCCGGCGGTGCACAGTCTGCTGTCATCGTTGCAATCTCTTCCAGAATCTGCTCCAGCGTCATCCCGTTTCGAAACAGAGAATAGTAATCTTCCATGTAAAACGTAAGCCCTATACCACGCCGTGCTTCCCACTCCTTCGGCGGCGTCAGCACCATGCCATCCAGCAGCCGGTTCACTTTCCGTACCTGCTCCATCTTTACCGTCCAACCTTCCCTCCCATCCGGCAGATGCTCCAGAATCTGATCCATCACGGCCCGTTTGAATCCTTCATAGTTCAAAGTTTGCTCTCCCCTTTCTGCTTTCCTTCTTTTTTCCACAAAATACAAGAGACCGGCAGACCGGCACGTCAGATCTTTTCCATCTGTCACTCGTCAGCGCAGACGGGAAAATTCCTCCGTCGGTCTGAACCGGTCCTGTGGTTCAGATTATATGGATTTTTCAGGAAAAAGCAAAACTTTTTTTCAAAAATGTCGTATTTTAGGGCTTAAGTGTCGTCGTTTAGGGAGTTTTTGTAATTACCATTTTATTACATGAATTGGTTGATCATATTAATTTGATACCTGATGACGTTCAAAATTTCGAACCGTGACCAACATACAAACTACACTGACTACCAGACCCATCACAAGAATCAGCATCTGCTCGTTTAGAACGACTCCCGCCATAGAAACCGTTCTATAGCTCTGCCAGATATATTCACCACGCATCAGAGATGCTGGAAAATACGCTGTTCCTTTCATATAACCATACTGTTCACAAACTGCAGGTATCATGAGAAAGCCAAATGAAAGCAGCATGGAAGCGGCGGGGGTTTTGCACAGCGAAGAAACCATCATCACGAACGCAGCGAAATACAGAACGCCAAGCAGACTGGTTCCCATACCGACAAGCATGGCTTTTCCCTGGCTCCACGGAAACGGTGCGGTGATGAATATCCAGTCCTGCCAGTAACTCTCCCATCCTTCCCATCCGTAGATTACCGTTGTGAGAAGCAGATTCAGGCCCATAAACAGAACCCATACGAGAATGGAAAACAGGAGTCCGGCTTTCACTTTCGCTAAAGCTGTTTTTCGTCTTCCATATGCGGTCACCTGGATCATAGCATCCATCTTTTTCAGATATTCGTCAGAAATAATTCCGGAAAGTCCCACCGCAAGCAGAATTCCCAGTATGAAGTGCTGACAGAGCATGATATTATTCATCCAGCCATAACCCAGATTGTAATCATAGATCGGTGTATAATCCTCTGCAAGTGTCTGATAGGCCTCTTTTGCTGCCCTTTCGAGTTCTTTCACTTTGCGTCCGCTGCCGCCTTCTCGGATTACAGAAACGTATAGATCCATCAGTTTCCGTGCATTCTCTGAAAAATTCGCTGCGACCTCTGCTGGCTCATACCTGGTATACGACTTGGAGTTGAGGACTTCCTCTTTGATAAAGGCTCCAGGGTACTTTTCTTCGACCGTAGCATAGTCAAATCCCTGATCCGCCAGTTTCTGCTTCATAGCCTCCCGTTCGTCGCCTTGCAGCTGATTGGCCGGATTGTTTCGAATGGCATCAGCCTCACCGGTTACCCAGGCGATCCACTGATCCGTAATTTCTCCTTTAAAATAAGCTCCATCTTCCTTCGCCTCAGCGACATGCTCTTTGCTGTCCTTCCCAAAAGCGGCGTAATAGCTGTTTCCTGTACTGCCGTACACAAAAACGTCCATGACCAGCAGGAAAACTGCAGCAGCGAGAACCACCCGGCTTCGAAAGATTTTGCGAAGTTCAATCATCGTAAGATTCATCGAAATCCCCTTCTTTCTCGTCGAAGAACTTCAGATACAGTTCCTCCAGATTTTCATGCTCCGGTCCGTAATGCATTTTTCGTCCGTCTTTCATGATGATGACATCATCACATAGTTTTTCCACATCCGGAACGATGTGGGTGGAAAGGATGATAATTCTGTCCTTTTCAAGCTGTTCAATGATATGACGGAATTTCACCCGCTCCTTTGGGTCCAGTCCAGCTGTCGGTTCATCCACCACCAGGATTTTGGGATCATTGAGCAGTGCCTGTGCGATGCCGGCCCGCTGGCGCATCCCGCCGGAATAGGTTTTCATCTTTTTGTTCCGAACCGTATACAGACCAAACTTGTGCAGCAGCTCTTCGCTCTTTTCCTGCGCTGTAATCTTCGGAAGTCCTTTCAGGGCAGCCAGATACATCATGAAATCCCAGCCTGTAAAATTTGGATAATATCCAAAATTCTGCGGCAGATACCCCAGCAGTTCCCGATATCCCTCACCCGCCTTTTCAATGGGTACCTGATCTATAGTAATCACCCCTTCCGTCGGGCGGATCAGTCCGCAGATCATACGCATCAGTGTAGTTTTTCCCGCGCCGTTTGCTCCCAGCAGTGCATGAATTCCTGTCCCCAGTGTAATACTGAAATCCTTCACCGCCAGGGTTCCCTTATACTGCTTCGACACATGCTCCAGCTTCAATTCCATAAGATACCCTCCTCTCCGCTTTTTCGTTCTTTTATCAGCATGCCAAGTTCCACACACAGCAGAATGGCTGCCATGGCCAGTGATGCCGTCCAGAGCAGCATACTTCCATATTCCATTTCCATCGGTCGAAGCCTCATGGCACCAAACATCCAGGCTGCAGCAGTCAGGCACGCTGACAGCACCAGTGCACCGATTCTGCTGCGAATCTGTGTCACACGCAGAAGCGGAAGCGTAATCAGATGAATCCAGAGAAATGGTGTCATCCCAAAAATAACAGTCCGTAAAAAACTGTCATCCCAGGCTGTCGAGGTAACCACTGCCAGCAATGTAAGCAAAAGCAGATTCATAACGCCGACAATCAGGAGCCGCATGACAAACAGAGTGGCACTGTTATTTTTGCAGCTGTTCTCTATTTCCGACATGTCATAGAACAGATCCCGAAACATTTCCGGATAGGCCAATATCCCCACCAGGGGGCCGGTATAGTACAGCAGTTCTCCGGCAAACATCTCGCCCTTCGGAACGGTCGCTGCCAAAATCATTACTCCCAGAAACACGATCATCTGCCAGATCCAGAACAATGGTGAAATATATCGCAGCTGCTGTGAAAACAGCCGTACATACGGCGTTTTCTCCGGAATATGGCTGTGCATGTACTGTCTGCATGCCTTCAGTGTATTTTCCCGGTTGTCCTCTTGAAACGCCGGAATAAAATCTGAATATCCATGTTTCTGGTTCATCTTACTTCCTCCTCATCGTAAAATTGACGAAGCTGCTGCAGTCCCTGCCGGATTCTCGACTTCGTCGTGGAAAGCGGCGCACCCATAACAGCCGCTACTTCTCTCGCTTTCAATCCCTGAAAGTAATAAAGAATCAAAGCCTCGCTCTGCTTTGGATTCATGTTTTTCAGCTTTTCATACAGTATCCTGTTTATTTCACCCTGCATTGTTTCTTCTTCTGCAGACGCTGCCGGATCGTCTTCCTGCATCGTCTCAGGCCTCTCACACATCCTTGTCCGCAATATATCACTGCAGCAGTTTCCTGCTATGGTATACAGATAGTTCTGAAACTTTCCCGTATACTGATATTTATACACCGCTTTCACCAGCTTCAGGAAAATCTCCTGCACTGCATCTTCTGCATCCTGTTGGTTCCCAAGCCGCCGGTAGCAATACGCGAAGATGTGCCCGTAATATTTTCGTGTCAGCTGTTCAAACGCAGCTGTATCGCCGTCCTTGATTTTACGAATCAGCAAATAATCTTCCAAGGCGGAGCGCTCCTTTCTCATCTGTTCTCATAAGTAATAACGCAGAAACTGTGCAAAAAGATTTAACCGATGAAAAAAAGCAGGAATTATTTCACTCCTGCTTTCGGACGATATTACTATTCTTTTTGTTCCTGCTTCAGCAGCGCGATGCACTCCGTATGCTTCGTCATCGGGAAATTATCGAACGGTTTCAGATACTTGCAGTGATAGCCGTAATACTCCATATATTTCAGATTTTCCACGAGAGTCTTCGGATTGCAGGAAATATAGATGATCTCCGGCACACCGTAGCTGATGATCTTATCCAGAGCCTTCGGCTGAATACCCACCCGCGGCGGATCCACCACGATGACGTCAGGCTTTTCCGAAACATTCTGAAGCACCTCAAACACATCACCGGCCAGAAAGCTGCAGTTGGTCAGTCCATTGGCAGCCGCGTTTTGCTTCGCCGCTTCCACCGCTTCTTCTACCAGCTCAATCCCAAGAACTTTTGCTGCCCGCAGAGCCAGCACCTGACTGATGGTGCCTGTGCCGCAGTACAGGTCGAAAGCAGACTTGCCCTCAAAGGAGTCCACCAGTGCCAGAGCCTCGGAATACAGCCGTTCCACTGCCTCCACATTGGTCTGGAAGAAAGAAAACGCACTGACCCGGAAGGTCAGCCCCAGGATCTTTTCCACATAATAGTCTCTGCCCCAGAGCACCTTCAGATTCTGACAGATCACCGCATCCGCAAAACTGTCGTTGAAGGTCCGCAAAACTCCGACCAGTGTATTTTGCAAAGAAAGACCCTGCAGCATAGATACAAATTCCTCCTCTGCAAAACCCGGCTCCGAAGACGTAACCACATTGACCAGCAGCTCCCCGGTCCGCACACCCTTCCGAATGATCAGGTTGCGCATGACGCCTTTATGGGTCCGCTTATGATACGGTTTATACCCCCTCTCCCTGCAGAACTCCAGCACCGCCGCCAGAATCAAATTGAAATCCGGATCCACCAGCTGGCACTGGTCCACAGTAACGATGGACATGAAATTTTTCTTTCTGTGCATGCCCAGGGTCATTTCACCGTCTTTGACGAAGTCGCCGAAGGTGTACTCCATTTTATTCCGGTAGCCATACTGAGACGGACAGCCCTCGATGGGATTGATTCTGTCCGGCGTCACCTGCTTTGCTTCCAGCAGTCTGCGGACTTCCTTTTCTTTTTCGGCAAGCTGCGTCTCGTAAGGCACACCCTGGTGAATACATCCTCCGCAAAATTCACAATGCGGACATTTCTCAACCATGCTGGTGTTTTCGGCGGTCGTGGCTTCCTCTATTTTAAAATCTTCCATATTTTTCGTAAAACTCCTTCTTGTACTCTAAGAACCGATCTTCTTCAATGGCCTCCCGGATATTTTTCATCATGTTCACCAGGAAATGCAGGTTATGATTAGACAGCAGCATGGCTGACAGCATCTCATCTGCCTTGAACAGATGGCGCAGATATGCCTTCGAATAGTTTCTGCAGGTGTAGCAGTCACATTCCGTATCCAGAGGTTCCCAGTCCCGCTCGTATTTTGCATTCTTAATATTGACCCGTCCATGAGACGTCATGGCCAGACCGTGACGGGCGATGCGGGTCGGAAGAACGCAGTCAAACATGTCGATGCCTCGTTCTACACCTTCGAAAAGATAGTCCGGGCTGCCCACTCCCATGAGATACCGTGGCTTGTCCGCCGGCAGGTATTCCACGCAGTCATCCAGAATATCCAGCATCAGTTCCTTCGGCTCGCCTACGGACAGCCCGCCGATGGAATACCCGGGCAGATCCATATCCACCACTTCCTCGGCACTCTGCTTTCGCAGATCCTTATACATTCCACCCTGCATGATGCCGAAAAGTGACTGGCGTTCCCAGTTCTGATGATAATCCTTACAGCGTTTCAGCCAGCGTGTGGTCCGCTCCAGTGAGTCCTTCACATATCGCCGATCGGCCGGATACGGTGCACATTCGTCAAATGCCATCATAATATCGGAACCCAGCGCATTCTGAATCTCAATGGATTTTTCCGGTGTCAGAAGATGTGCGGAACCATCGATATGTGAGCGGAATTTCACACCTTCTTCTGTGATTTTTCTCAGCTTTCCCAGGGAAAACACCTGGAATCCACCGCTGTCGGTCAGGATTGCACGGTCCCAGTTCATAAACTTATGCAGACCGCCTGCTTCCCGGACGATTTCGTGGCCGGGACGAAGATACAGATGATAGGTGTTTGAAAGAATGATCTCCGCGCCCATCTCCTTTACTTCTTCCGGACGCATGGCTTTCACTGTTGCCTGGGTGCCCACCGGCATGAAAACCGGTGTCTGAATATCCCCGTGCGGCGTGTGAACCACGCCCCGTCTGGCCCGGGTACGGCTGTCTGTCTTGATCAGATTGTATGTTACTGCATGTTTCATGTTTCTTTCGCGCCGGTGATTCCTGCGGCGCCCTCCTTATATGCATAGTCAGTTATAGTATAACAAAACCCCGCAGAAATTTCCACGGGGTTTTCTGTATTTTCAATGATTCCTCGCGGTTTTGCGGAACTGCGCCTGCGAAACCCTATTCAGCAGGCTTCATGGAAAGTTCGCTGAGCACAATGCCGGCAAGGGCAGTTTCCAGAATATCATACATCTGCTCGATTTTTTCCAGCGGCATGTATTCATCGGTCTGATGACACTTATCTTCCATCTCCGGGAAGATCGGTCCGTAGCTGACCATATTCGGCATAGCTTTGCAGTAGGAAGCACCATAGTCCAGTACAAACTGCGCTTCCTGCTCTGTCACTGTTTCATAGGCTCTTGCCAGTTCCTTCAGGAACGGTGCCTCTCTGCTGACGAATACAGCCGGCAGGAAATCTTCATAAATGATTTCTCCTCCCAGCTTTGCGGCCATGGTTTCGAAGGCAGTTCTGATTTCCTCTCTGGATGTCGTGTAGGCAAATCTGCAGTTCACCAGAACTTCCACCCCTTCTTCTGTGTTTTTGATCACAGATGGCGTAAACATGTTCTTATGAATGTATTCGCCCTTGTAATATTCTTCTTTCTTTTCAATACCCAGCGCCTGACCGACGAAATCGCTGAAGTAATCATACATCAGATTCAGTACCCGGCTGCAGGTATTTTCACCGATTTCATGGTTGTTCTGCAGCTCTTCTTTCATCAGAAAGACTGCGTTGATTCCCTTATCCGGCAGACAGGAATGGGTCGCTTTTCCCTGTATTTTCACCGTTTCTCCATTGCTCAGGGTCACAGTACAGCTTTCCGGTACCACATTGGACGCGACACCGGCATCGATGGAACGGATCATTGGAAGATCAGACGGCTTTTCATCTCCATATGGAAAACGCAGACCGATGTCATAGTATCCCTTTTCCACGTTTCCAATCGGGAAATATCCGTCCGGTGTAAAACTGTAATCCGGAAGAGGGTATTTTTTCACATATGCATTCATATCGGTCCATTCCACTTCTTCCTGGGTGCCGATAATCATGCGGACTATTTTCCGCAGCGGGCGTCCGCAGTCTTTTACCGCCTTCATGGCATACAGGGCTGTCATGGCCGGTCCCTTATCATCCAGAACACCGCGTCCGTATACTTTTCCATCTTTAACAGTTACATCGAAAGGCTCCACGGTCCACTGATCTGCATCACCAATGTCTACCACATCCAGATGAACAAGAATGCCGACAGTTTCCGTACCTTCTCCCATCTCAACGATACCAATCTGGCCGTCCAGCAGTTT
>JBJESY010000357.1:0-1589 GCA_051883035.1 Anaerovoracaceae bacterium
TGGATATTACCAACTTCGTTATGCTGGAATACGGCCAGCCGCTCCATGCATTCGATATTAACAGTATCGCAGGTCACAAGATCGTGGTTGACACGGCAGAAGACGGTGAAGTTTTCACCACACTGGACGGAACCGAAAGAACTCTGACCTCTGACATGCTGATGATCAAGGACGGAGAAAAATCCGTGGCAGTGGCAGGTGTCATGGGCGGCCTCAACTCTGAGATCGAAGCGGATACGAAGACCATCGTGGTGGAATCCGCCAACTTCCTGGGTTCCAGTGTCCGTTCTACTTCCTCCAAGCTGAAGCTGAGAACCGAAGCCTCCGGAAGATACGAAAAGGGTATCGACCCGAACCTGTGCGAAGCGGCGGCTGACCGCGTTTGTGCTCTGATTGAACTCATCGGCGCAGGTACCGTCGTGGGCGGCAGCGTGGATGTATATCCGCAGGTGGAAGAAGCCAGACCGGTGCACGGCAGAGTCAGCCGGATCAATAAGATCCTGGGTCTGCAGCTTTCCAGAGAGGAAATGGTGAAGTATTTCGAAAGCCTGGAAATGAAGGTGGAAGGCGAAGGCAATGACATGTATGTCACTGCGCCGACGGTCCGTCAGGATATTGAAATTGAAGAAGATCTGGCAGAAGAAGTTGCCCGTCTTTATGGATATGACAGAATTCCGGTGACCATTCCGAGAGGAAACAACGAGTCCGGACAGACTTATGAAAGAAGCATCAAGGATCTGGCCAGAGATACCCTCTGCGGCCTGGGTGCAACAGAAATCCAGACCTATTCCTTCGTCAGCCCGAAGGGTGTAGACAATGTGCGGATCGATGAAGATTCCTGGGAAAGATGCTTCGTGAAGATTCTGAACCCGCTGGGCGAAGATACGTCGGTAATGCGTACCATTCTGACACCGGCAATGCTGGAAGTTCTGGGAAGAAACTATTCCAGAAACATCGAAGCCGTCAGAGCCTTCGAGATCGGAAACACCTTCACGGCCAATCTGATCGACCCGAACGGCCTGCCGGATGAGCAGGATAATCTGTGCATCGGCCTCTATGGCGGCGGTGCGGACTTCTTCTATCTGAAGGGTATGGTGGAAGCACTGCTGTCCAAGCTGGGAATCCGTGATCTGGAGTTCATCGCCGAAAGCGAATACGGTGTATATCATCCGGGACGCTGTGCCCGCATCGTGGCACATCACGATGTAGAGCTGGAAAGCGGTCCGGCTGTGGAAGAAGTGGAACTGGGCATCATGGGAGAAGTGCATCCGCAGGTTGCCGACAAGTATGGCATCGGCACCCGCTGCTATGCGGCAGAGCTCATGTTCAATACCGTGACGGAACTGGCAGATCTGGAGAAGGAATTCACACCGCTGCCGAAATACCCTGCAATGACCAGAGATATTGCACTGCTGGTAGACGAAGATGTGACCGTGGGAGACATGGAAGCGGTCATTCGCGAAGCCGGCACAGAGATTTTGAGAAACGTAAAACTGTTTGATATATACAGAGGAAAACAGGTGGAAGAAGGAAAGAAGAGCGTGGCCTTCAATCTGACTTACCGTCATAATGACAGGACGCTGACCGAT
>JBJESY010000358.1:0-7839 GCA_051883035.1 Anaerovoracaceae bacterium
CTCACACCGCATCAGCCCGCTCATGACGCAGGCCCCTGCGGCACCCGCAGCCCTGACGGCGTCAATGTTTTCCGGGGAAATGCCGCCAATAGCATATACCGGTATGGCAACCGCCTTGCAGACTTCCTCCAGGAACGCAAGCCCCCGTCCGGGCACTCCCTTTTTACAGTCGGTATCAAAGATATGACCCGCAGTGATGTAAGTCGCTCCACGTTTCTCCGCCGTCACTGCATCCTCCTGGGAATGGCAGGACACACCGATCATGCGAAACGACGCCTTGTCGCTCTCATCCATGGTCAGAAACCGATCCAGCGGCAGGTGTATGGCTTTTGCGTGAAGCTGACTTGCCGCCGCAGGAAAGCTGTGCAGGATGCATGGTATGCCTGCTCTTGTGCACAGCTTCATCACTTTCCCTGCCAGTTCCATATATTCTGCCTCCGGCAGATCCTTTTCCCGCAGAATGATACCGGCAGGCCTGGCTTCTGCGATCTTTTCCAGCTGCATCAGGAAATCCCCGCCGCAGAGCCTGCGATTGGTCACACATAATATATCAGACATACAGGTAATCATTGAGGACAGGCTGAAGACCTTCTTCCGTGATGTCTTCATACATGGTTTCCAGACTGCGGCCGTCGTTGATTTCAAACTGCTCGTCACCTTCCATCCCATCCGTCTCCTTTCCCGTATATTTACTCTCATGATCGCCGATTCCGGTGGATACGCCGGCAGAAACCTTTGTGGCTGCGATTTTTACGATGCCGTTGCGGAACGCTGCACTTTCCCTGGAAGAAACAGTGATTCCCACGAACGGCAGAAAGATTCTGTAGGCGCAGAGGATCTGGCAGAGCTGCGTCTCATGCACATCCAGCGGATTGATTTTCTCGTTATTAATAATCGGCCGGAGTCTCGGGCAGGACAGGGACATCTCCGCATGAGGATATTTTCTCTGCAGATAGTACACATGCAGTGCACTGGCCAGGGCATCTTTCCTGAAGTCAGACAGACCCAGCAGTGCAGAGAAGGCCACGCCCCGCATGCCCCCCATCAGTGCACGCTCCTGGGCGTCAAACCGGTACGGCCACACTCGCTTATGGCCCATCAGGTGGAGCTGCTCATACCGCTCCGTGTCATAGGTTTCCTGAAAGACCGTCACATAGTCTGCACCGCATTCATGCAGGTACCGGTATTCCTCCGTGTTCACCGGATAAATTTCCAGACCCACCATGCGGAAGTATTTCCCTGCCAGTTTGCAGGCCTCGCCGATATATTTCACATCACTTTTGGATCTGCTTTCTCCGGTCAGAATCAGAATCTCCTCCATGCCGCTGTCTGCGATGACCTTCATCTCATGCTCGATCTGCTCCATGGTAAGCTTCATCCGGTTGATGTGGTTATAGCAGTTGAACCCGCAGTAAACGCAGTAATTTTCACAGTAATTGGCAATGTACAGCGGCGTAAAGAGATAGACCGTATTTCCGAAATGACGGCTGGTTTCCAGACGGGCCCGCTGGGCCATCTCCTCCAGAAACGGTTCTGCAGCCGGAGACAGCAGGGCTTTGAAATCCTCGATGCTGCAGGTCTCATGATGCAGTGCCGCACGGACATCCTTCGCCGTATAAACCGAGTAGTCATAGGATTCCATCTGGCGCATCACATTCCTGCAGATATCTGAATCAATCTGTTCCATATCCGGCAGATATTCCATGTGGTTCTTTCGGCAGGAGGGATCGGTTTCCAGGCGATGCTTCTTTTCCAGTGCTTCCGGAGACAGAAATTCCGAATCTACGAAAAACTGATTTTCCATTGATCCACCCTCCTAATCCCGCAGAAATCCTGTCAGCGGATCTGATGCCGAAGCACCTCTGGTCAGCACACGGCCAAGGCCAGCCAGATATGCTTTGCGCCCTGCCTCAATGGCCTGACGGAACGCAGATGCCATCATTGGCAGATCCCCGGCAGTTGCCAGCGCCGTATTGGCCATGATTGCGGCTGCACCCATTTCCATGGCTTCACAGGCCTGAGACGGCTTGCCGATCCCCGCGTCTACAATGATCGGAAGGTCGATCTCGTCAATGAGAATCTGAATGAAATCCTTCGTTGCCAGCCCCTTATTGGAGCCAATCGGAGACGCCAGCGGCATAATCGTCGCTGCACCTGCGCTGGCCAGGTCTCTGGCAACCTGCAGATCCGGATACATGTACGGCATAACGATGAAGCCATCCTTCGCCAGGATTTCCGTTGCCCGGATGGTTTCCTGGTTATCCGGGAGCAGGTATTTGGTATCACGCATGATTTCCACCTTGACAAAATCCCCGCACCCCAGTTCTCTGGCCAGCCGTGCGATGCGAACCGCTTCTTCCGCATTTCTCGCACCGGAAGTATTCGGGAGCAGGGTCACGCCTTCGGGTATGAAGTCCAGAATGTTTTCTTCTTCCTTCGTGTTGGCACGGCGCACCGCCAGTGTAATGATTTCTGCGCCGGCGTCTTTTACTGCTGCCTCAATCAGGTTCAGGGAGTATTTCCCGGAACCGAGAATAAACCGGGAGTGAAACTCATGTCCTCCTATGACTAATTTATCATCATTCATTGCTTGGTCCTTCTTTCTGTTTGTTTCCATAATTTCTGTTTCTATGCGTTTTCTTTACTGTCATTTCAGGCTTTCGCAAGATGTCAGCCGCCTCCGACAAAGCTGACGATCTCAATTTCATCGCCGTCCTCCAGAATGGTTTCGCCGTACTGTGCCTTGGGAATGATCCTTCCATTTCGCTCTATGGCGACTCTTTTACTGTCGTAGGATGCGTTTTCAAGATATTCTCTGAGCGTGCTTCCGGCGATATCATACTGTTTTCCGTTGATTTTCACCATGATGTCAAACCTCCTCCAATCAAATGTATTTCTGGCCCGGATACACCTGGTGCGCCAGAACCAAAAAAAGGGAAGTTGCCATTTCGGTAACTTCCCGCTTATCATTTCTTTTCAGATTTCCAAGACGTCCCTACGATGGCATTATCCATATCAGGTTTCATGGGTCGAAGGTCATACCTTCCTCTCAGCCTGTTCCACAAGCTCCCCGCTGTTCAGCTTCTGTGTATTATTATATATTCCTCCGGCAGGAAATACAAGACTTATTTGCAGACCACGCTGCGCCAGGTGCTGAGGCTGCCGTAGACCCGTTTCCCTTCATACAGGTTATAGGCCCGCACCTTCACATAATACCGCTTTCCTTTCGTCAGGTTCTTTATGGTCTTCGACACGGCATCCCCATCCTTCACGTAGACCGTCTTATAGCTCTTAAAGGTTTTGGATGTGGAATAACGAATCTGATAGCCATCGCAGTCCGTCTTTTTCCAGCGAACCTTCACATAGTGGCTGGTTCCTGTGGTCGGAGTCTGCAGTGTTACTCTGGCCGGACGGTCGTAGTTAATCTGAAACGTCTTTTCTACCTTTCCGGTCACATTGCCGATGCCTTCTATGACGACAGTGGCTGTTCCTACCTTTATATTGTTCTTATACGATACGATGTAGTTTTCTTCCGGAACGCCTTCCACGGTGACCTCCGGCTTTCTGGCCTTACCGTTATATGTATAGCTGGTTTGGGACAGCTTCACCATCTCCGGTGTAATAAAGCTGTCCACCTGAATCTCCTGCGTGATGCTGCGGGAAGGATCTGCCTTCAGGCTGATGGTCAGCACTGCAGAGCCCACCTTTTTCGGTGTCATGTGGCCTGTGTCATCGATCGTGACCACAGTCGGGTCGGAACTACGATAAGTAAGGAGTTCCGGATCCAGCGGGAACTGTCCGTAGGACCACTGGGCATTGGTGCTGCTGCAGCTTGCCTGCAGCGTATCCGATGCCTGTCCGCTGTTAAGGCTAATGGTGGTTTCCCCGCTGTATTTCAGGTTAATCAGGCCGGTCAGAACATCCACTGTCTGTCGGTTTCCAAGTCCCTCCGCTGCGAACCTTTCGTTCCCCGTGAATCTGCCGAAGATCTGTACCCACCGAAATACACCATCAGAATAGACACATGCAATCCCGATGCTGCTGTAGGAAGCATTCAGAATATTTGCCCGATGTCCCTCCGAGTTCATCCAGCCTGTCATGACCGCATCCGGATCCGGGTATGCGATGGCGATATTTTCGCCGGCCATTTTCTCGGAAACCGTAATGCAGCTCTTTCCATTGGGCCGGATGTGATCGAAGTATACTGCGATTTCCGCTGCCCTCACAAGTGCAATCTCCTGTAAATCACTGTCCAAGGTCAGCGGCAGCAGCCCCTTTTCTGCACGCACTTCATTCACCTTCTCAAGTACCGCCGAAGCATACGCGTCCAGACGGATTCCTTCGATGGTAACCGGCACCGTTGTATCCGAAACTGCAGCGAATGCCCCTCCTGGTATGGACAGCAGCAGGCAGAACACCAGCAGCAGACACACAATTCTCTTTTTCCCTGTTTTTTTCATTTCCATATCCCCCCGCAGGTTTCTTTCTTTTACTACATTTTACTACGATTCCGCAGAAATGTAAATCGGACCTTTTTTGTTCGCATAAATGAATGGTGCCATTTTTTTCTGTTATCTATTGACAAAATCCACTTTCTGGAGTATATTATATGCGTAAAAATTCGCGGCCACGCGAATTCTTTATCACCCACCCATAACATTATAATACACCCATTCGCGCCCGGGCTGTCGTATTGCGGCAGTTCGAAGCGGGCAGTCCTCCGATAAATATCGGGGGATTTTGCTTTTTTGCTGGTTATTTCACGCAAAAGAGTGTACAATATACTTACAGAACAAAGTGTTTATATTTTGTCAATAGATAAAGGAGGTTTCCCATTATGCACTGCACGAAAAAAGTACTTGACGATCTGATCTGGGTTGGTGCTAACGACCGGCGTCTTGCCATGTTCGAAGGCGTATATTCCGTACCGGACGGAGTATCCTACAACTCCTATCTTCTGCTGGATGACTCAACCGTTCTCTTCGATACGGTAGACAAGGCAGTCAGCGACAAATTCTTCCAGAACCTGGAGTATGCACTGGGCGGCCGGCACCTGGATTTCCTGGTAATCCAGCACATGGAACCGGACCACTCTGCTACTTTAGCGGAACTTCTGCTCCGCTATCCGGATGTAACCATCGTCTGCAACGAAAAGATCATTGCCATGATCGACCAGTTCTTCCATCTGGACATTTCCAAAAAGGCGTTCGTCGTGAAGGAAGGCACTACCATGAGCACCGGACGTCACAATCTCCAGTTCATCATGGCTCCGATGGTTCACTGGCCGGAAGTCATGGTTACATATGATTCCACCGATAAAATTCTCTTCTCTGCTGACGCCTTCGGTACCTTCGGTGCACTGAACGGTGCCATTTTCGCAGATGAAGTCGATTTCAACCACGACTACCTGGACGAAGCCCGCCGCTACTACACTAACATCGTAGGCAAATACGGCATGCAGGTACAGGCCCTGCTGAAAAAGGCCCACGGTCTGGATATCAAGATGATCTGCCCGCTTCACGGCTTCGTATGGAGAGCTGGTATCGAAGATTACTTCGATAAATATGTAAAGTGGAGTACTTATACTCCGGAAGAAAACGGCGTAATGATTGCCTATGCTTCTGTTTACGGAAATACCGAAAATACTGCCGAGATCATCTCCAGCCGTCTGCGGGAAAAGGGAATCCGTACCGTGATGTACGATGTGTCCGTTACACCGGCCAGCGAAATCGTTTCTGCTGCATTTAAGTGGAGTCATCTGATCTTCGCTTCTACCACGTACAATGCAGGGATCTTCGTTTCCATGGAAGAACTGCTTCACGATCTGGCTGCTCACAACATTCAGAACCGTACCGTTGCTCTCGTAGAAAACGGTTCCTGGGCACCGACCAGCGGCGGACTGATGCGCGAGATTCTCTCCGGATGCCAGGACATGACCATTCTGGATAACACCATCACCCTGAAATCTTCTCTGCGGGAAGATCAGCTGGCAGAAATTGATGCTCTGGTGGATGCTGTTTCCGCTACCATTCCGAAGTTTGAACGTCCTGCCAAGGCAGAAACCGGTGCAGAAGTTGCTACAGGTACCATCAACAACGATGCCATGTTCAAGTTCTCCTATGGTCTGTTCGTTCTTACTGCCAAAGACGGTGACAAGGACAACGGCTGCATCATCAATACGGCAGCACAGCTGACCAGCAAGCCGAACCGGATCAACATCGCGGTGAACAAGGCAAACTTTACCCACGATATGATCATGAAGACCGGTGTGTTCAACATTTCCGTGCTGTCCGAAAAGGCAGAATTCGATACCTTCAAACGGTTTGGTTTCGCCAGCGGAAGAGATACGGATAAATTCGCCGGCTTCGAACAGTATGCAGAACGCAGTGCCAACGGACTATATTATGTGACCAAAGGTGTCAATGCATTCATGTCCGCCAAGGTGATCGATGCCCACGACTACGGCACCCACACGCTGTTCATCGCCGAAGTGACTGAAGCACAGATCCTGTCACCGGATCCTTCTGTGACTTACGCATACTACTTCGCACACATCAAACCAAAGCCGCAACCAAAGATCGAAGAAGAAAAGACCGGATGGGTCTGCAAGATCTGCGGATATGTGTATGAGGGCGAAGATCTGCCTGCTGACTTCATCTGCCCGCTCTGCAAACACGGTGCAGAAGATTTCGAAAAGCTGGGTTAAGAAAACCTGATCCCGGAGCAAAGCGCCGGAAGAACAGATTTTGCGAAGCGTAAAAACAAATATACCAGAGATGTCCCGGATCACGGGGATACTCTCTGGTATTTTTTCGTTCATATATTATTGTCTCTGCTGGTCCAGCAACCGTTTGATGATGTCGATGGTCTCCTGCATCCCGTAGTTTGCACTGTTGATGCAGAGGTCGTAGTTTTCCGGTTTTCCCCACACATCGTTCGCATAGAACTCATAATATTTCCGATGCTGCCGGTCCATCCTCTTCAGGAACCGGGTGGCTTCTTTCAGGTTCATATTCCTGGTTCCCATAATGTACTCCACCCGCATTTCAAACGGCGCGCTGATGAACAGACTGATATGCGGAATAAAGTTGTTCATCAGAATCACGTCGGCACACCGGCCCATGATGATGCAGTCCTCCGTCCGGGCCAGATTACAGATCAGGTCGCTCATATTAAAGAAGACAGCGTCCTGCTTGCTGAGCCCGTGATACCGGTTGAACTGCCGAAGCCGTTCCTTCAGGCTGACATGAGGCGGCTTGCTGTAACGGTCAAACTCTGTGAAGCTTTCCGCATCCTGAACCCCATCCTTTTCTGCCTCCAGACGCTGCAGCACCTGCTGAAAGATTTCTGCATCATAGTAGTTGATTTTCAGCTGATCCGCCAGTGCGAAGCCGATATCGTTTCCTGCACTTCCCTGGGTCCGGCTGATGCAGATCACCAGATGATCCTGGCTGGACATCTTCGGGTTTTTCGGTACAGGATTCAGCTGAAATCTGTCTTTGTCCAGAATATCCACCTTGCCGAAGACGTTGGGCAAAGTGGCAATTTCCTTCAAAATGTTGTCATATTCAATCATCAACCGTTTCCGCTCTGCTTTATCTTCAATGGTCCTGGCCATATTGCTGATCAGTGCAAGTTCGTTCCGGAGCAGGTGCCCATCCGGTTTCGTATACATCAGCATACTCAGAGCACGAATCGTCGCCTCCCTCTCTCCGGTAAAAGCACGGCCCAAGGAAGAGCCTACGCACTCATAAACCTCCCCATCCAGTTCATAGATGCGGCTGGCGATTTCTCTGTATTTTTCACGATCATTCTGCATGTTCTCTTCCCTCCTTTATA
>JBJESY010000359.1:0-7838 GCA_051883035.1 Anaerovoracaceae bacterium
TATGAATGCCGGGGCTTACGGCGGCGAAATGAAGGATGTGCTGGTCTCCGTCCGGGCGATTTCGCCGGACGGCGGGCAGGTGCGGGAGTTTTCTGCCGGAGAGCTTGCACTGGGCTATCGCCGCAGCGCGCTGGCAGAAAACGGATATATTGTCACCGAAGCGGTGCTCCAGCTTTCTCCCGGAGATCCGGAGGAGATCGCTTCCCGCATGCGGGAACTGGCGGAGAAGCGCAACAGCAAGCAGCCGGTGCAGTACCCAAGTGCCGGCAGCACCTTCAAACGGCCGGAAGGCTATTTTGCCGGCAAGCTCATCGAGGATGCCGGCCTGAAAGGCGTTTCCGTAGGAGGCGCACAGGTTTCCGTCCTCCACAGCGGATTCATTATCAACACCGGCGGAGCCACAGCCACCGATATTCTGGACCTGATCGCGCTGGTGCAGAACACGGTGTATGATCAGTTCGGCGTCGAACTGGAACCGGAGGTGCGGATCATTGGATAAGAAGCATGAGACGCATGAGACGCAGGAAACGTATGAGACGTTTGAGACGCAGGACATGACCCGGTATCTGCAGATGGCAGACGAATACCGGATGCTGTACGATTATCACACCCACACCATCTATTCCCACGGGAAGGGAACTGTGGAAGATAACGTGCGGGAAGCCCATGCAAAGGGTCTTTCTGCCATCGCCATCACAGACCACGGTCCGGGCCATCTGACTTACGGCTTTGATATGAAAAAAGTGAAAGAAATCCGGGCGGAGATCGGGCGTTTGCAGGAGATATACCCGGATGTGAAAGTTTTGCTGGGAATCGAAGCCAACACCAGGCGCCGAGCGCCTTACATCGACCTGACGGAAGAAGACAAAGCCGAATTTGACATCGTACTGGCGGGCTACCATTTCGGTCTGACCGGGGCGGGCTGTGTGCCCAACTGGATCAGCAGCCACACGGGACTCTTCGGCGGCGACTCCACCCTGAAGGTGAAGAATACGGCCATGATCCTGGATGCTTTGTACAATAACAAGATCGACGTGCTGACCCATCCGGGGGACAAGGGGCCGTTCGATATCGAGGACATCGCCAAAGCCTGTGCCGACACGGGGACGCTGATGGAAATCAACATGAAGCATCAGCACCTGACGGAGGAGGAAATCCGGATTGCGGCACAGTATGATGTGAAATTCATCATCGGCAGCGATGCCCATGTGCAGCAGGCGGTGGGAACCTTCCAGGGTTCTCTGGCACGGGCGCTGGCAGCGGGGCTGGATCCTGCCAGAATCGTCAACATCGAGAAAAAACAGAAGTAAAAGAAAGCGAGGACGTATGGAGGTTGTCATCATCACAGGCCTTTCCGGGGCAGGAAAAACCAAGGCGGCAGACTGGTTTGAGGACCGGGACTACTACTGCATCGATAACATGCCGCCGGCCCTGATCAAAAATTTTATCGATCTTGCCCTCAGCGGCAATAAGGAAATCACGAAAGCGGCTTTCGTCATCGACATCCGCGGCGGCCAGTTTCTGGGCGGCATTGAGGACATCGTGGGTGAGCTGGCAATGGATAATGGGGTGGACTGTAAGATCCTGTATATTGAGGCGTCGGATCAGGCACTGATCCGCAGGTACAAGGAAAACCGGCGGGTGCATCCTCTCAGCATGGCCCCGATTTCCCACGAGATCATCGCCAAGGAGCGGGAAATGCTGGCCGGACTTCGAAGCCAGGCAACCTATATTATCGATACTTCCTTCCTGAAGGTGGCGGAATTCAATGCCCAGCTGGATGATCTGTTCAACGATGGAAAGGAGAAGGACTCTTTCCTGATCGATATTCAGTCCTTCGGATTTAAAAAAGGAGTGCCGCAGGAGGCGGACATTGTCATGGATGTCCGGTTCATTCCAAACCCGTACTATGTGCCCAGCCTGAAAAACCTTACGGGCAACAACAAAAAAGTTTCCCAGTATGTGCTGAAGCACCGGGTGACCCAGGAGTTCATCGAATCCATGCATCAGATGCTTGCCCGGCTGATTCCGTGCTATGTAAAGGAAGGAAAGTACAGCCTTTGCATTGCCTTCGGCTGCACCGGGGGCCATCACCGCTCTGTGGCAGTGGCCAACGAAATGGCCAGAATATTTCGTGAGGAAGGCCGCAGGGTAACCCTTGAACATCGCGATCTTTAGTGGTATAATAATTATAACTGCGGGTTTCGATGGGTGCGGCAGCAGCGTAATCTGCCGCCTGTGGAGAAACCCGGGACAACAGCGTTTTTTATTATAATGTTAAGAGGAGTGTAGAGAAATGGACAAATTAATCATCAGCGCCTGCATCTGCGGCGCAGAAGTAACGAAGGAACAGAACCCGAACGTTCCTTACACTGTAGAAGAAATCGTAAGAGAAGCCAAGTCAGCATATGATGCCGGCGCTGCTCTGATTCATCTGCATGTAAGATGGGATGACGGTACCCCGACACAGGACAAGGGCAGATTCCAGGAATGCATCGACGCTATCAGAAAGGAATGCCCGGATGTTATCATCCAGCCTTCCACCGGCGGTGCAGTTGGCATGACCGACCTGGAAAGATTACAGTCTACCGAAGTGGTTCCGACACCGGAAATGGCTACCCTGGACTGCGGTACCTGCAACTTCGGCGGCGATGAAGTATTCACCAACACCGACAACACCATCGTAAACTTTGCTAAGATCCTGAAGGAAAGAGGCATCAAGCCGGAACTGGAAGTATTCGATAAGGGCATGATCGACACCGCTCTGAAGGTTGCTGACAGAAAGGGCCTGCTGGTTCACCCGCTGCACTGGGACTTCGTACTGGGTGTACAGATGAGCGCTACCATTCGTGACCTGGTATTCATGGTTGGTTCCATCCCTGCAGGTTCCACCTGGACCGCTACCGGCCTGGGCAAGAACGCATGGCACATCGCAGCTGCTACCATCTCCATGGGCGGCCACGTAAGAGTTGGTTTCGAAGACAACCTGTACATGGAAAAAGGCGTACTGGCTGAATCCAACGGCCAGATGGTTGCCAAGGTTGTAGAACTGGCAAAGATGCTGGGCAGAGAAGTTGCAACTCCTGCAGAAGCAAGAGAAATCCTGGGCCTGGCTCCGCTGAAATAAGGAATAAGATACATACTGCGACATACATAGCATACTGCATATTGCATGTTGCATGAGCAGACAGACATTCGCCCGCCGGCATCGCCGGCGGGCTTTTTCGTGGGCGCGCCGATAGCGGCTGGGCGTGTGGATTTTGTCGAATAATGCCGAAAATCGTCGAGAGTTGTCGGATTTTGTTGAATGGGCTAGCTGACCCTTGGATTTTCCTCGCTGCCAACGCAAGTTCCTTGTGGACAGAGCCATTTTTCTTGCGGAACCTGGCGTTTTCCTGCCGCTAGCCGGAGAAAACTGGCGGTTAGTGTAGTCAAACCCCCTAAATCAGGCAGCAAAAATCGCAATAGCGCAATAGAAGGGGGTACACCCTTTGCAAATTTACGTATAATTTATAGAAATAGTATAAAATATGGAAATTATGGAATGTAATCCTACGAATCACAAAGGAAACTGGCAATTTCATACAGCGTTACCCCCTTCTTTTTAGCTTTTTTGCCTCAAAAAAAGGGGGTTGCCCCCTCCGGCAGCGAAGTTTGCACCTCCGACGGAAGTGTTGGAGCCGCCCCACGGGGAAAGGTGTGAAAATAAAAGTATTATTTTGCTTAAAGATATTTACAAACCCATAAAAATATGGTAAAAAAGTAAGAAAAGGGGGCAATAGATATGGACCAATACGAAATTCTGGAAAGACAGATCGACTATGAACGATTTTTGCTGCACACATTCCGAGAGCGGCTCGCGGCCTGCCCGCCCGGCCACCTGAGATACAAGACCGATCGGAGCGGTAGGGGAGAGTATTATCACAAACTCCCAGACGATCCGACGCCGCGTTATCTGAACCGGTACATGAGCCCGCTGATCCGCGAGCTGAAGTATAAGCGGTTGCTGCAGGAGGCCATCCGACGGTTGGAGCAGAATCTGCGTGCACGGGAGAGATATCAGAATGCATGCCTGCCCACAGACTTCGACAGTATCAATGCAAGTCTGCCGCCTGCCTATCGAAACGCAGATGTTCCCGCGGAAGACAGGGACCTATGGCAGAAAAATGGTCAGTTCTTCACCCAGTCGGAGAACCCGTACCATCGTGAGCGGCTGATTTATCCAACCACCTTCGGCCTCATGACCCGGTCCAGAGGAGAATCGTACATTGCCGAGATCCTGTACGCCAATCAGTTTTCCTTCCATTACGAGAAGAAGTTGTACCTGTTGGACGATGACGGCACACAGAAAATCCGATATCCAGATTTCACCATTCCGATGATTCCGGGATTCAATTTCTACGGCGAAAACAAGGGAATGTATCAAAAGGAAGAATACCGACAGCGAGACGAGGAAACCATGCGGCTTTACCATCTCAACGGTATCTATCCGCCGAAAAATCTGCTGATTTTTATGGATGGACCAAACGGTGAATTTCATGCCGACAGTATTTTGCAGACAATTCAGGGCATTCTGGTTCCTCTCCGAACCCTGCTCACTTCGCAAAATCCACCCGCCCGACGCTGACGACCTGTCCAGACGGATTCCGGTTGACAGGGCATGGGACTTCTGCTATGCTGAACGTAGAGCAAAGATTTGTATGGGTAATGTTTGTATCGGGATTTGGTGGAGAAAGAGATTATGCTGGAGAAACTGATATACAAAAATGCGGTGGTGAAGGACTGGTACTTCGATGTGACCATGTGCCGGGAGGCGGAGGAGTTCGTCCGGCAGATGGCAGCGCAGGGCTACCGGCTGAAAAAACTGACACGGGACTACCGGGCGCTGTTTGTGAAAGATGAGGAAATCCGGAAAACGATGTTTACCACAGCGGTGCTGTCGGACAGCGTGAAGGGCAGGGAAGACGAACTGCGGGCAGCCTTCCGGGAGCAGGGCTGGGAGAAGATTGCCGAAAAGGATGGGCTGGAGGTCTATCAGGCAGACGTGCGGCACCAGCCGGAAATTCCGCAGCGGGAAACCAAAATCCGCTACGAAGATGTCCGCGACCAGACCCGGTTTGGTACGGAAGCGGTCTGTGCCGGTGTGATGGCAGTTTGTTTTGCATATCAGGGAATTTCACGGATGAAGTATGCAGCCATGCTGGAACAGGCTGGATCCCTGGCTTCGGCTGGAGAACGGATGCAGCCTGTGATTTTCTTTGCATTTGCAGCCCTGATGGTGATGACAATGATTCTGAACGTGGCTGCGGCACGGAATCTGCGGCTGCGGCTTGGCGTGGACCGGGAGAAAAAGCCGTTCCTGCCCCGGACCATGATGCGCATGCAAAACTGGATGTCTGCGGTTTTTGTACTGGGGATGATTGTGCTTGCGACCGCGGCGGGAATGTTTTCACCGTTGCAGGGACTGGGAATCCTGCTGTTTTTCCTGGTGCTGGTATGGGTCGTCAACGACTCCAATCTCCTGCTGCCCCAGGGGCTGGAATGGGTCCCGGCGCTGCTGATGGTGATCGTGTTGCTTGCGGTTGTGGTTTGCATGGTATAGCTGAAATGCCAAGATAGAACAATAAGCGGAAATGAAAAAGCGGGTCGGATTTCTCGAAGAAATCCCAGCCCGCTTGATTTTTTCAAATTTTTTGTGCTATGCACCAGCACTGCGGTTACAGGCCCAGCAGGTGCTTGTCCAGCAGTGCAACGGCGTCTTCGATGCAGCCATCGCAGGTGCGGAGGACGGTTCCGGTGTCCACGCCCTTGATTTCGCGGCAGATGATGGAACCGTTCTTTTCCTTAAACTCGCTGATCAGCTGCTGCATCATCTTATAGCAGTCCCGCTTGGTTTTCGGATCGTCCAGGTTGCCGTCGCTCATCTTCATGCCCACGACCATAGCCATGCCGCTGATGACGCCGCAGGTCTCCATGGCGCCGAGGCCGAAGCCGAAAGGTTCCGCCAGCCGGAAGGTGGTTTCCGGGTCGGTGCCCATGACATTGCAGAAGCTGCATGCCACAGACTGTGCGCAGTTAAATCCGTGTTTATGTAAGCTGAGTGCCTGTTCTTTTCTGTCCATTGTTTGTTTTCCTCCTGGTTCGATGATATATCTGTTATTTTACAATAAATTTCGGGTTGGCCACCCGCACGTCCGGATCGCGGACGATGGTTTCCGGCTTTGTTTCCAGAATGTGCGGATCCTTGTAGTAACGGTTCAGTTCCTTGAAGCAGCGGCCGTAATAGTGACCGTTGGCAATTCGTTCGTCGGTGACGATGCCCAGCTCCATAACCTTGTGCTCCTCTACCAGCTCGCCGTTTTTCACCAGCTTCTTTATAGGCTGGCCCATGGCGACGAAGATGCCGGTGGTACCGAATTCATACAGGTGGTGGTAGATGGCGTTGGTCCGGATGGAAGCCAGATTGGTGATAAACAGGCTTGTATGGAACGGGCTGGCATCCACCACCGAAAACGGCAGGGTGAAGTACTTATCCAGAAATTTCAGTGCGCCCACCGCAGCGCCAACCAGAAACGGAATCCGCAGAAGAGAACTCATCAGCTTATCCAGCGCATTCTGGGAAGAAGGCTGCTGCGTCTTTTCAATGGCTTCCTGCACCTTTTTGTTTACGGTGAAAATGTCATCATCCAGATTGAAATACAGTTTGGTGACGGTGTCGCTGGATTTCCCCGGCTGCAGCGTTACGAAAGACACGCAGAAATGGTTCCGCGCGTAGATTTTGCGGTTCATGCAAAACCGGTTGAGAAACGGATTTTGGGAAACCAAACGCAGTGCGCCGGCGATAATGATGCTCATATGGCTCATGCTGATGCCTTTTTTTCGGCATTCTTTCACGTAATCCTGCATGAGGGACAAGTCGATGTCCACCTTCACGCAGTTGGAAGCGTCGTATCGATAAGGCATGATGTACGGTACCAGCTCATACATTGCATCGGTGGTTTTGACACGGTAACCGTCTGTTCTATACATAAATAATCTCCTGTTCCGGAGTCTGATATTGAAGAAATATCACAGTCCTGCTAAGAAAGTGTTAACGTTCACATATATATTCTACAATACTCTTACAGAAATTGCAAGCTGTCAGGTGAGATTCTTGCCTGGCAGTCCAATTTATGGTATACTGAAAGGCAATGAAAGAAAGGTGAGGGTGCTCCGATGAAATACCAGCTGATGAAGAAAGATGCATATAAAACCAGCCTCTGGACCGGCGGGGAAACGAGGGAAATGGCCATCTGGCCGACCGGCAGCCAGTACCTGGAACGGAATTTTATCTGGCGTCTGTCCTCTGCCACCGTTGAGCAGGAGGAAAGCGATTTTTCCAGTCTGCCCGATTACGACCGGGTCCTCATGGTGCTGGAAGGCGAGGTGGTGCTGAGCCACGAAGGACAGCGGGTGGCCAGGCTGAAGGCCCTGGAGCAGGACCGGTTCGACGGTGCCTGGAAGACCCACAGCTTCGGCAAAATCACAGACTACAATCTGATGGTTCGTAAGGGGAACGAGGGATATCTGGATCTTCTTTACCCGACGGAGACCTCTGCCGACTGTGGTCCCACCCAGCAGACCGAAAAGCCGCTGGCAGTCCACGCTTTGTTCTGTCAGGAGGGATATTTCGTGGCAGGCTTCGGCGGAAAGACGGTCATGGCTTCGCCGGGTGAGCTGCTAGTCATGGAATTTGGGGAAGGCGAGAAGCCGGCCTACACCATCATGGGCGAGGGCACGGTGATTCGGGCCCAGGTGTATTTCGACGAGATGAAGGGACAGCTGGCGGCCGAGGAGAT
>JBJESY010000360.1:0-6269 GCA_051883035.1 Anaerovoracaceae bacterium
ACCTTGATAGTGGCAATTTCCCGGATTCGCTCCGTAATGTTGATATTGGTCAGATTGTACAGCACGATGAAGGCCAGGGCGCCGGCGCTGGCAACCACCAGAGCCACGATGTAGTTGAGGCTCTTCATCATATTGTCAATCCGGTCACGGAAGTCGCTGGTGATGCTGACGGCGGAAACATTGCGGGCATCCAGAAGCACCGTGCTGTCGCTGTGAGGATCCGAGATCTCTCCCTCTTCATTTTCCACACCCAGGACGAAAGCTGAATTGATTTCCATTGGTCCCCAGTTTTCTTCAAAGGTGTCTCTGCTGATATACAGATAGTTATATACATAGTTGTCACACAGGGCCGCAATTTCAAC
Source organism: Anaerovoracaceae bacterium (assembly GCA_051883035.1). GTDB lineage: Bacteria > Bacillota > Clostridia > Peptostreptococcales > Anaerovoracaceae > RGIG7179. Next base: position 363 of record JBJESY010000360.1, read on the forward strand.
GGTCATTTCGTTCATGTCGCTGTCATAGACGGTCAGGCTGTCACCGGCAGAAAGCCCCAGCTTTTCGGCCATATTGCTGTTGATAACTCCCTGACCGGCCGACGGATAGGCAATCGGCCCGTCGTCGTTATACAGGGAAATGAAGCCGGAAATATCGTCCGACTCATCGCAAACCACCAGGTTGATGGATTTTGTCAGGCCATTGGCCCGGGCGTCCACCGAGCCGGTGTAGAGGAAGAGCGCATCGGAAACCACCGAATCCGTTTGCTCCAGGAACTTCTGCTGCGCCGCCTCATCCATATCCTTCTGGAAGGAGACCGTATAGTCCACGTGGTAGATGTTATCGTACTGGGCGGAAACCACGTTGGCGATGGAGTCCCGGATGCCCAGACCCGTGACGAGCAGGGCGGTGCAGCCGCTGATGCCGATGACCATCATGATGAACCGGCGGCGGTAGCGGAAGGTGTTCCGGATGGAAACCTTCACCAGGAACTTGAGACGATTCCAGATAAACGGCACCCGCTCCAGCAAAATCCGCTTGCCCGCCTGCGGGGCTTTCGGCCGGATCAGCTGGGCCGGCACTTCTTTCAGTTCCGCATTGCAGGAGAGCATCGTGGTACCCACACAGCACAGCAGAGCCACCAGCAGGGAGCCCAGACCCAGCGGCCAGTTGTACAGGAAGATGATGTCCGCAAAACCGTACATGATGCCGTAAACGGTCCAGATGACCCAAGGGAACAGGTGCACCCCGATAAAGTATCCGATGACGGCTCCCAGGACAGCGGCACTGCCGGAATAGATCACATACTTCCGGAGAATCTGACTGCGGTTATAGCCCAGGGCCTTCAGCACGCCGATCTGGGTCCGCTGCTCGTCGATCATCCGGGTCATGGTGGTCATGCAGACCAGTGCAGCCACCAGGAAGAAGAATACCGGAAAGACCCGGGCAATGCCGTCCACGATCTTGGAGTCATTCTCAAAACATGCATACCCGATGTTGGTATCGCGTCCGAGAACGTAGGTGGTCGGGTATTCGATGTCGTCAATTTCTTTTTCTGCGTCGCGGAGCTGGCGGCGGGCATCGACGATTTTTTCTTCGCCTTCGGCCAGCTTCTTTTCCGCATCAGCGATTTCTTTTCTGCCGTCAGCCAGCTCGGCTTCGCCGTCCTTCAGCTTCTTTTCACCGTCGGCAACTTCTGCTTCGCCGTCAGCGACTTTCTTTTCGCCTTTGGCCAGCTGGGCTTCACCGGTTTCCAGTTCGATACGGGCATCCTCCAGCTCCTGCCATGCGGCATCAAACTGCTGATCGGCCTGAAGCTTTGCAGCTTCGTACTCCGGCTGGCTCATGTAGCCGGCAGCCAGAGCCCCTTCCAGCTGGGCATAGGTGCTTTCCTTTTCTTCGTTATACGCGGCCAGGCCGTCTTCGTATTCTTTCCTGCCGTTCTCCAGCTTCTTCCGGTTTTCGTCCAGTTCTTTTCTGGCATCCGCCAGATCTGCCCTGGCATCGGAAAGCTTCTTCCGGTTGTCGTCAATCTCCCTCTGGCCGTCTGCCAGGTCGGCTTTGGCTTTTGCCAGGTCCGCCTTATGGCCGTCCAGTTCCGTCTGGGCGTCGTCCACTTCTGCCTGGGCATCGGAAAGCTTATCTCTGGCTTCATCGATGATGGCGTCATACCGGCGCTGGCCCACCGTTTCCATGGCGTCCTCCAGCCGGTTTTCCATGAGATCCGCATTTTCGTCGTACAATGCGGTGAAAATCGGGAAATCATCCTCGAAGTCCACATAGATCTCCGTGTAGATCTCGCTGTCCCAGCCTTCCTTCGGAATGTACAGGAAGCAGGATACCGAGCCGCTTCCCAGAGAGGTGGAACCCCGCTCGAAGTTCAGATAGGCCGGGGAATTGGCCAGGCCTACGAGGGTATAGGAATCATATGCCAGCAGATCCAGCGTATCTTCGTCGTTGGTGGAAGGGAAGGAGATGGTTTTTCCAAGATCTTCTTCCGTAAAATACCGTGCATCGCCCACTGCCTCCTGCGCTGTTTCCGGCATGCGGCCCGCTGTCAGGGAAAGCTGGTCCACGGTATCTGTCAGTGTATGGAGTTTGGCCACGTGCTCGCTGACGGGATCGTTTTCTCCGGCTCCGTATTCATAGCTGTCGGCGACGGAGAACAGGACGTCTGCAGACCAGGCGCCTTCTGCGGCGGTCACACCGTCGGTCCCGGCGATGATGTCCACATCTTCATCCTCCAGCCCCAGGGTGGTCATCAGCTCATAGTTATACAGATTCAGCCGGTTTATGTAATCATCGCCGGTCTTCACGAAGTCATCCTTGCACATCTTCAGACCGCAGAAAAAACCTACGCCCAGAGCCACGATGGCCAGGATGGCTGCCCAGCGGCCGAAGCTGCTTTTGATTTCCCGGAAGGTGGTTTTCGTCATGACGTTTTTCATGCTGTTTCACCTACCATTCGATTTCTTCCACCGGGACACGGTGCTGGTTGATCTCCACGGAGGAAACCATGCCGCTCTTCACATGGATGATCCGGTCCGCCATCGGAGTGATGGCCTGATTATGGGTGATGATAACCACCGTCATGCCGGTGCTGCGGGCCGTATCCTGCAGCAGCTTCAGGATTGCCTTGCCGGTGTTGTAGTCCAGGGCACCGGTTGGTTCATCACAGAGAAGAAGCTTGGGATTCTTCGCCAGGGCACGGGCGATGGCCACACGCTGCTGCTCGCCGCCGGAAAGCTGTGCGGGGAAGTTGTAGAGCCGGTCTTCCAGACCTACTTTTCGCAGGGCTTCTTCCGAGTCCATCGGATCCTTGCAGATCTGGGTGGCCAGGGATACGTTTTCCACGGCAGTCAGGTTCTGCACCAGGTTGTAGAACTGAAAGACGAAACCGATCTCATGACGGCGGTATGTAGTCAGCTGACGGGGCGTATAGCCAGAAATTTCCTGGCCGTCCAGAAACACCTTTCCGGATGTCAGACTGTCCATGCCGCCCAGAATGTTCAAAAGGGTGGTTTTGCCGGCGCCGGAGGCGCCGACGATGACGCAGATCTCACCTTTTTCAATCTCAAAGGTGGCATCCCGGAGAGCCTCAATGGAGACTTCTCCCATCTGATATACTTTTTTTACATGTTCAAAAGAAACGAAAGCACTCATAATTACCGTAAATCCTCCTGCCTGCCTGGGATATTGTTATCGCTCATGGTATTGTGTATTCTAAAGAATTATATCACAGAATCTTGTTTTTTAATATGATGAAACGGTGTTTCCATGCAGAAAATATGCAGAAAAAACTCAGAACCAGGAGAAACAGGAGGAAAATCACCGGATCTTCCGGCAGCAGCTCGCCTTCCGCCGCCAGATAGCAGAAGGGCATGGAGGCCAGCAGACCGGCAGGAAGGAAAAATACCAGCCGGCCGAAGCTTTCCAGAAAGCTGATGCTTCCGTAGAGATAATGGTTCAGGATGGGAAGCACCACCGGCAGGCAGCCGGCTGCCGCCGCCAGCAGGCACCGGCCTGCCAGCGGCAGCACCCGGCTGCCCACATCGGCGGCGGCTGCGCCGCCGGACACGCCGCCCATGAGCCCGGCAGCGCTCCCGACAAACCCGCCGGCTGCGCCGCCGGCAGACCCAAGGCACAGCACTGCGCTCTCACAGAGAAAGATCAGCAGAACGCAGCCGCTGAAGACACCCTTCCGCTCCACGAAAAGGGCAGTCAGAACCGGCGCTGCCGCCAGGAACAGGTACGGCAGGGCTGCGGTCAGACCAGAAAGGAGCATGGAAGGCAGGGCGGAAAGCGCATCCCCGGAAAGGAGCATGGAAGGCAGGGCGGAAAGCGTGCCCCCGGAAAGGAGCATGGAGGCCTGCACAGAATGCAGTTCCCCGAAGGGGCTGAGGGTATTTCGTTCCGGTGTCATGAGAACCGACAGACTGACCACCATGCCCAGGGAGGCTGCGATGGAAGCCGTATAGATGGATGGTTTGACAAAGGTGCCGCTGCGCCCCAGCAGCAGCGGATTTTCTCTGAAGCGGAAATTCACCGGCGGCCGCTGGAGAAACAGGATGCCGACCGCCATGAAAATGGCAGAGGCGGCCGATGCCCAGTCGGCAGCATGAAGAAAAGCAGCTTGCCACAGAGGCAGAAGCAGCAGGCTGACGGACCAGAGAATCCCAAGCACCATGGTCTTTGACCGGCGGAACCAGCCGGTAATCATGACCGGGGGAAGAAGCAGCAGCAGACCGCTGCAGGCTGCGCCCTGAAGCAGAGCCGACAGCCAGACAGGATCAAAAGGCAGAAATCCGGCCGCAAAAGGTGCAGCCAGGATCTGTCCGGCGGCTGCCGCAAGGCAGGCAAGAAAAATCCACAGACGAAACGGAAGAAACAGAATGCCGGCGCAGTGGACAGGCACCGCAGCAGCGGCGCCTGTAAGGAGCAGCAGATAGAACAGAAACGGCCTGTCCGGGCGAAAGGCGCCCAGGAGCGGGCTGATGATCAGAACGATGCCGGCAATATTTCTTGTTTTATAAAAAAATTCACGCATTTTCACACTTCCTCTTCGATTTTGTGGTATACTCTTAAAAATAGTATTTTAACGGAAATGCAGAATATGCTTTACAATATTTTGTAATCCGTGATATGATAAGTTGTACTTTTTTCAGGTTTGAGGGGAAAACGATGATGACGATTGCAGAAAAACTGGGAATCGCCGCAGATGGTGTTCTGACCATGCGGGAAGGCCTGCTGATGGCCGCAGCTGCGGTGCTGGTGCTGCTTCTTCTGGTCACTCTGATCAGGGGGCTGATGCACCGTGCAGAGCGAAGAAAGCATGCGATTTTCAGCAACAGTAAAAATAAATACAAGAGCCGTCTCGGTAAGAAGAATATCAAGTACTGAGTCCGCCGGATCTGCTTTTCCGGTGATTCCGACTCACTTTACGAATCAGGATGGATCAGAATGAATCCGATCAGTATGTAGGCCCCGCCATGGCAGCGGGGTTTTTTTATGCTCTTTTTCAGAACGTGAGCAGAACGCAGAAACGTATCTCAGAACGTATACCCGTTGGTGTCACAGCACTGACAGGCTGGAGCCCAGGAGTTGCATGTACTGCAGCCATGGTCATTGCGGTCTGCCGCCGGGCGGGTTTCTTCTCTTTCTTTGCGGTCACAGCAGCAGTCCTCACGGCACGGGTCGCACTGTCCTACGTTGTCGCAGCGTATTTCAATTTCTCTTGCATTGATCATGAAGCGTGCCGGACGGGTTACCTGCAGACGAATATCCGGCGTCAGCACCAGCGTGGCATTGAGACGGAGATTGCAGGCATCTTCCATGCAGACTGCGGTGAGCCGCGGATTCAGCAGAGAAGCACAGGCGTCGAAATCGAAAATCAGAGTCGGCGAGATGCCGGCAGCCTGACACGGGATTTCCACACAGTTAATGGCGAAGTTGTCGCTGCCCGGAATGGTGATGCCGGAGATTCCTGTACCCGGGCGGGTTTTGAAGCAGGCACGGAAGTGACAGGATCTGGAGCCGTCAGAAGCGGTTCCCTCCAGGATGATGGCGGCAGCCAGGACCCACGGACCCGGTACCTGTGCCAGGAAAAAGTGTCCGTCATTGTCGCAGTCCATGCGGCACCGGTCATCGGAATGGCAGCAGCATCCATGACGATCTTTTCGATCCGGGCAGCGGGTGATCTCATCCATGATGCCGGAAAGATCGGCCACATACTGGCCATTGACCAGATTCAGCTCGGTCACCGGAAAACCGTCGATGGTCACATCGGCGGCATCGAAGCGAGCGGACGGACTCAGGGCGAAGCCGGTTACGGTAATGCGTGAATCTTCCACTTCAAAGGTGGTGTTTTCCGTCAGGGTGAAATCGCAGCATCCACATCCGCCGCCGCA